>NZ_AKJB01000145.1:0-27122 GCF_000282555.1 Pseudomonas sp. GM102
ACCCGAACATTGGTGATGGCAATCGACGCATCACCCGCATAGCCATTGATGAAAGCCGCGCCAGATTCAACAGCGGTGGTGAATGCGCTGATTTTTACGACTGCAGTCTTGCCGCTTTGCAACTGTACGACGTCGAAATTAGCCATCCTTGCATTGAAGACGCCGGTAAAGTCGATGTTGGATTCAACATCTGCTTCGTTCTGATCCAGGTTAGGAATGGTCATATCCTGCCTGGCACCGGTGACGAACGAATAGCGGATGCCTTCCTGTTCCGTAATCATCTGGTTGTTGGTGCCGAAGGTGGTCGGGCCACCCGCCTGGCTGGTATTGATCGTGTCGCCAGTCGTTATATTGACGCCACTTGACTGGTCTGCGGGGTTCTTTCCGGTGGCGATGATGACGGGATCCGTGATCCGTACGACACCACTGACAGTTTCAGTTGCCGGGTTCGCTTTGGTGAACATCAGGAACAGGTTCTGACCGGAGGGCGCATTGGCCAGGCTGAATTCCAGGTCCTGACTGGCGCCGATGAAAACCTTATTCAGCAGATTGAGCGAATCATCGGCGTTTGTAGCATCTGTATGCTTGAGCGGTTGGTACTCCACGGTCCAGATCTTGCCGCCCGAAACCGGTGATCCGGTTTCTTCGATATAGGCAGCGAACACGATCGCGCCGGTCGCGCCACCGGCTCGGCCCAGAACGATGTTGTCGTTGTTCGCATCCGTATAGAGAAAGATGCTGGTGCCATTGAGGGTATCCAGACCGCTGTCCAGACCATTGAGCGGTGCACCAGCGCTGTCGACGAAGCTGATATTGGTAATGCTGGCTCCGGGGTCGGCGGTGACGGTGAACGCATTGCTGCCGGTGTTGCCCACGGCACCGGTGTAGCCACTCAACGCTGCACCCGTTGCTGTACCGGCACCCAGTGCGGTCAAACGGGTAGCGAAGGTCGAGGGCAGGGATGCCACGAGAATGTCGTTGTCGTCAGCATCTCCCGCAGGGGTTGAAGTGGCGGTGGCATTCTGCAAACCGGCCGTTTCGTCCAGCGAAACGTTCGCGCCGCTCCCGACCACGCTCAGAGCACTGGTCAGCAATGAGTTTTGTTCCTGAATAGTCATTACGTTTACCTGGGCAATTGCGGTCATCTAGGCCTGACCGTTGACCTTTGGTCGCAACTATGGATAAGCGCCGGGGATTGCGCATCGACCGAAACTCCCAGGCGGGGTGGGAGTTTCAGACTATTGGGGAGGGGGAGACGGGATTGCGAGAAGGAGGGGAGTGTCATATTCCGTTTGTAAATTGTTCAGGTCTGAGATGAATCCCAACCCATGCAGGCGTCAGGCTTGCCGGCGAAGGCGTCCTTGAGAGCGTCTTCGCCGGTCAGCCTGGCGCCTGCGAAAAGCGGTTTACTCACGCCCAATTTCGATGGGCGGCTCGATCAGTTGCAGTTCGAGCGCACCCGAGGCTGGCACGAAGCGCGGGCCAGTGCTTTCAGGCGTTGCCCGAAGCCTCCAGGTGCGCTGCACCTTCGCCAGTTTGGCGACTCCTGATGCCACGGACCAGCGCCGGCAGACCTTCTCCAACTTGAGGGGGTAAATGGTGAGTTGGTCGCCTTTGAAGTGCATGCGCAGGAAGCATTTGTGGTCGGCGATGCATTGCGAGGAAAAAACCACCTCGCTATGCAGGCCCCATAAGGTGTTGCCTATCACCATCCAGGCACCGAACAGCAGGCCTCCCAAAACGCCGCCGAACAGCAGCGTCCCGGACAGAAACAACAAGACTTGTTGTAGGTCGTCTACCTCCAATTGAAAGTAGTAGATGTTGACACGGCCCATGAGCCACAGCAGGCCGATCGCCAGCCCCAAGTGAAGCAACCCGTGAGCGGCTCCGACGGCATAGGCGAGCTTTCGGGTGCGCTTGACTCCGGCGGCTGAGAACACTGCGCAACCCAGCACAATGGTCACGGCGAGCATGACCGACGAAGGACTGTAAGCCATGACCAGAAAAAGCTGTCGCCACGCTTCGAGGAGGTTAGGAATAGACGCTTCGAGGCGAGACAATTCCTCCATCAGGCTGCGGTTATCTCGCGCCGGGTGAGGGACTTTACTGGCACTTTGTACCATCCAGTCGAACAGCAGGTACAAGATGGCCAACATGCCGCAGAACGAGAGGTTGCGGGTGGGTAGCCGCCAGGCCCGATTACGCAGTTGCTCGGAGGTCTTTTTGTCCGGGTAGACGGCGGCCAGGTCATAGTGCTGCCGGGTCCCGCCGACGTTGATCGGCTTGGGCGGATCTGGCAACTGATGCGTGCCATTCAAGAAGGCGCCACCGCCTCCGCAGGTGATGCGCTGCGGCGCCTGGGTGCCCGCTTTTGGCTGGTAGCGCGCGTAGTGGTGCGAGTCTCCGGCCAAAACGACCGCCAAGTGGTCACCCAGGAGCTCTTCGATCTCGCGCAGGCTGCGGAAGCGCGGCGTCTGGGTTTCGATCGAGGGCAAGGCCTTGCTCTCCTCGCGTGCCAGACGTTCGGCCTCGTCCACCCAGCTCGGCTCGGGCGCACAGAGGATCACGCGGTCGCCTGGCTGCAGTTTGGCGTGCATTTCTTTGAAGTATCGTTTCTGCTCTCGATCGATCATGGACTCCAATTGCAGGTCCAGGCCCCAGACCCACCAGCCATTGGGCAGTTGCAGCACGTAGTAACTGGTGCGCTGGCGGGTTTCCCAGCCGCCAATGGGCTTTTGCTCGCAAAACAGTTGGGAGAAGCCGCGCAGACCGTCATACCAATCGTGGTTGCCGGGCGTCGCCACTATCCACGGCGCCCCGGGCTGCGGCACGGGCTGATCCTGATCATTAGGGCGCACCTTGGGTACCGGCGCGGGAAAGGCGGCGCGGAAGGGATCCAGGAAGCGGGTGCGGTAGCCGGATTGGGCCGGTGTGGGATAGACCTGATCGCCGCCGAGCAGCAGCACGTCGCCGCGCGGCAGGGTGAGCGGGTACTCCGGCAACTTGACGTCCTGGCTGACGCACAGGGCCATGGAATAGGTGGAGTCCCAGCCATCGCCGGTATCGGCCAGATAGTCGACCCACAGGTCACCGTCGGCAGGCACCGGGATGGGCGGGTTAGCGTTTCGAGGGTTGAGCATGGCCGACACATCGCGTGGGTCAGCGAAGGCACCCATCGTGGTGGCCACAGCCGATTGCAAGCCCGTGCGCATTAGCTGAAACGGACCTAGCCAGTTGACCATCGGCTCCTGGGTGTAAAGCTCGATGCGGCTATTGGTCGTGGAAGATTTAGTGGCTTGGGTCATGACCAGAGGCGCAGAGTGGGGTGTACGCCCATCTCCAGCGCGAAACTCAATCGAATGCTCCTTCATCATTCAGCCTCCATTGCTGTAACGAATTCGGGTACCTCAGAGTTGATTGCTTGTGGTTGACTCAGAATAGGTCAGTTATGCGATAGCCGCCGGTTCATTGGCTTAAGGAGAGGCTGTCGTGAACAGTTCCCGAAAAAGTTGTCTCTACCGGCCCGGTGAGAAAGACCGGTCCCACACCATCCCATTCAACAGTTACAGTTCCGCCATCACATTCAACCTCGACGCAATGGTCTAACAAACCACGACGAATGCCATTAACAGCGGCGCCACAAGAGCAGGAACCTGAACCGAGCGGAATACCACCGCCGCGCTCCCAAATGCGCAACCGAATGTATTTTCGGTTAATGATCTGGACGAAATGCACGTTCGTCCTGAGGGGAAAAAGAGTGTTGGTTTCAATGGTTGGTCCGAGGGTTGCTATATCAACGGCTGTAAGATCATCGACAAAATAGGTGCAGTGCGGATTTCCCATACTGCACGCTGCCGGGCCACCCGCAAGCGGCAAAACGGCAGTGTCCAGTTCCCGGGCCAGGGGAATATCCGACCAGCCGAAAAGCGGCTCCCCCATGTTGACGGAAATCGCACCGGTTGAAGTTCGCTCGCAGGTGAGTAGACCTCGGTTGGTTCGCAGCGCTATCGAAGTAACATTTGATTCGCGCATCAGCATATCCGCGGCCCCCCGCGTTGCGCTGCCACAAGCATCCAGCGTGGAGCCATCGGCATTCCAGAACATCAAGCGCGCAACTGCATCATCGCAATCGAGCACCACCGCGAGTTGATTGAATCCGATGCCTCGGTGCCGATCACCCATTCGCCGAGCCATGGTACTTGTGATTGGATTGGCCGAATTTCGCGAGTCCACAACAACGAAGTCATCGCCATTGGCGTGCATTTTATGAAAGCTCAGCGGCATAAATAGATCCAGGCGAAGAGACATGGGGGGAGTTGATATTTAAAGGCGATCTGGCTCCATTCGCATAACTTTTTCAAGCTGCGTGAAAACTCAAGAGGCGGATGTGTTTGGCAGACACTTACGGTGCAAGTCTCGTTTCCCGTTCCATTGATGGCTAGATGGAGTTCCACTGAACTCCAGGCAATTTCAGCTGCTACGGATAACATTACGTCTTGACTGACTGACAGACCCGCCAGCATGGCGGGTCCGAAAGCAGGATCAGAGTTTCGGCAACTGCCCGATGCGCCCGAGCATTTCGGTCACGATCTGCAGGTCCAGCAGGAACTGGTCGACGGTCTTGAACTCGTTGTCGTTGTGGCCGGTGTACTTGAGCTCGGGTCTGGCCAGGCCGAACTGCACGCCATTGGGCAACTCATGGACCGAAGTGGCGCCAGCGGAGGTGCCGAACTTGTGTTCCATGCCAAGGTTTTCGCTGGACACGGCCAGCAGGGCCTTGACCCATTCACCCTCAGGGTTGCGGTGCATCGGCTCGGCGACCGAGTAGTCAAAGGAAGCCGCGATGTGGGTCTTCTTGCTCCAGGCGCCAAGCTTGTCGGCAATTTCGGTCTTGAGCACTTCCGGGGATTTGCCCTTCGGCACGCGCAGGTTGACTGCAAGCTTGAAGGCTTTTTCATCCATGCCGACATAGGTCAGGGATGTAGTCAGCGGTCCCATGAAGGCATCGGAAAAGCCGACCCCCAATTTGCCACCCAGGTAGTCCAGCCCCCAGTTGTCGGCGGCATAACGGGCGGCATCGGTAATGTGGTTGTGCTTGAGCGCGACCTTCCCGTCGAGGCTGTTGATGAAGTCCAGCATCCTTGCCACCGGGTTGACGCCTGATTCGGGCTCGGAGGAGTGGGCGGAAACGCCGGTGACCGTCAGCATGACGTCCTTGCCGACGACCTTGGCGCTCACCTCGAAGTTGCCGCCATTGCGCTTGGCATAATCAGTACCGGCTTTCTGCAGGCTGGCGGCCAATTCGGCGGGCTTGTCAGTCACCAGGGTGGCGACTGACGTCGATGGAATCTGGTTGGTTGCCAGGCCGCCGGTCATTGCAGTGATTTCTGCGCCTTTGCCCTCTGCCTTACGCCGGGAAAAGCTCGCCATGACGGTGCCGTAGCCTTTTTCGGCAATCACCACCGGGTAGCCGCCATCCAGCGCCAGGTTGTAGTTGGGTGTCGGGTTGTGTTCGAAGTAATAGGGGATGGCGTCGCCGGTGGTTTCTTCGGTGGTGTCTACCAGCAGCTTGAAATTCCTCGCCAGTGGTAGCTTCTCTTCCTTGATGATTTTCATGGCGTAGAGCGCCACCACAATGCCGTTCTTGTCATCCTCGGTGCCCCGGCCATACATGCGATCGCCGACCAGGGTGACCTTGAATGGATCAAGTCGGGTGCCGTCTTTCAGGACCCAGTTCTCCGGTGTCACGGGCACCACATCGGCATGCGCATGAATGCCCACGACTTCATCGCCGTTGCCTGCGAGGGAAATCTCATAGACGCGGTTGTCGACGTTGCGAAAGTTCAGGTTGAAGGCTTGAGCGAGGTCCTTGAGCTTGTCGGCGATCTTGATGAATTCCGGATTATCGTGCTGGGCAACGCCGTCCACGCGGAAAGTCGGGATTGCCACCAGTTCACGCAGGGTCTCAGTGGCAGCACTGCCGTATTTCACCCGTGCATAGAGGCCAAGCAGGCGATGGATTTCATTCTGCTGTTCAGGGGAAAGGGGCTTGTTGCCCTGGAAGGCACTGATTGCCGGGCCGAGGTCGTTGGTTTTGGCAAGGTCGCTTTTGGCCAGGCGTCCCAGGAACTGCCTGAAATCCGTTACCGATGCGTCACTGAAAGTCTTGAGGATGGTCGCGCTCTGTTGCGGGGTGATGTTGGCGTGCGCTGACGTGGTGAACGACGAAAGGCTGGCCAGCATCAGGGTTGTCGCGGCCAGGTGTTTGAGTGAAAAATCCATTGCAGGGGCATTCCTTTGCAGGCGGTTGGTGAGAGCTATCTGATCGATCAGACAGGAACTTGTCCAAACTAACACCATCAGGAAGTGGCACGGGAGTCCCTGAAGCGGGATCTGTCGCACAGAAATGCAAAAACGACGCAGAAACGAAAAAAAACCGGGAAGGTTGCCCGACGCTGTTCATTCAAGAGAGTCTTGGGTCAGTGGGAAACCTGTGGCGAGGGAGCTTGCTCCCGCTTGAGTGCGGAGCACTCACAGAAATCGGCGATTGTTATCAGATTTTGGGGCCGCTACGCAGCCCAGCGCGAGCAAGCTCGCTCGCCACAAAAGTAGGCATGACTGAAGGTTTTCTTGTTTTCAGACGTTCTTACCAACACAACTCGAAGGCATTTTTCGCGCCCGGCTGGATGCTGCTGCCCAAGCGTGCACACTCGCGAGAAAGGGTGTCGTGCAGCCATTGACGGTCATCCCCTTCGGCGTGACAGATGCGAAAGCGACAGAGGCGGGTGGGTATCAGGTCCAGCGACTGCAGGTGCCCGTTTGGGGCCAGCGAGGCAAAGTACAGAAGGCCCAGGTCGCCGCGAAAGGCTGTGTGGCCCTCGATGCCTTCGTAGTCGTTCAGCAGATCACCGCAGCCATAGAGAATCAGGCGTTCGCGGTACACCTCGATGCCCTTGACGTGGTGTGAAGAATGCCCGTGCACCACGTCAACTCCGGCCTCGTCGATCAAGGCATGGGCGAACCGGATCTGCTCGCGCGGGATATCGAACCCCCAGTTGCCACCCCAGTGAATGGAGGCGACCACCAGATCTCCCGGTTTTTTGCCCTCAAGAATTCGTTTGGCCACAGGGCGCAGGCTTTGCATCGACAGATCTTCCAGCCGCGCGACACCTGCGCGTCTGTCCGTGGCGGCCCAGTCCTGCCCAATGCCGCTGTCGGGGGCGCCGAGGCCAAACACCAGCAAGCGCCGCCCGTCAGGCTGCGGCAGCACGGCGGGCGCTTCAGCCGATTGCCGGTTGTGCCCGGCGCCGGCGCTGCACATGCCGTTGCTCGACAAGGTATCCAGCGTATCGGCCAGACCGGCGGCTCCCCAGTCCAGCACATGGTTGTTGGCCAGCACGCAGCAGTCGATGCCAGCTGCGCTGATGACCGGGAAGTTCTCCGGGGTCATGCGGTAATTGATGCCCTTTTGCTCCGGTCGTCCACGGCGGGACACCGCAGTTTCCAGATTGATGATGCGGGCGTGTGGCTGGCGAAGTTCAAACTCATCCAGCGCAGCGCCCCAGACATAGGCGAAATCGACGGGGAGGGGAATCGGACCATTGAGTCTTTCTGCCAGCCGGACGTAAACGCCGGCATTCTTGACGTAGTCTTCGTAAAGTCGCGGATCGCCAGGATGCGGCAGTATTGAGTCGATGCCACGGGCGGTCATGACATCGCCGGCGAGAAACAGCTTCAGTGAATCAGTAACAGCTGCCATGGCGCCCTCCAGGATCAAGAGTAAGCGTCTGTTTTAAAACAAATATATTTTTGTTTTGGCCTTCCCAGGCGAAGCGAAAGTTGATAAATTTCCGCCCGTTCTTGCAGAGGCCCTCACAGGGGGCTTGTAGCGCAAGGACGCAGCATCTCGTGTTGCCCGCCTGAAAACTCAGTGCAGGCACTCGCAGCAACAGATACAGGGGCGTCGCCAAGCG
Organism: Pseudomonas sp. GM102; assembly: GCF_000282555.1. Classification (NCBI taxonomy): domain Bacteria; kingdom Pseudomonadati; phylum Pseudomonadota; class Gammaproteobacteria; order Pseudomonadales; family Pseudomonadaceae; genus Pseudomonas; species Pseudomonas sp. GM102. Next base: position 7,974 of record NZ_AKJB01000145.1, read on the forward strand.
GTAAGGCAGCAGGTTTTGATCCTGCCATGCGTTGGTTCGAATCCAGCCGCCCCTGCCATTTTCCTTATACTCATCCAAGTATGGCTCCGCCGGCAGGTAGTGCGGGAGTCCCGGAGAGTTGTCTTTACAGAAAGCGCCAACGCCGATCCGGCGTTTTTTTATGCCTGCAAATCCTTCTTGGTGACGCCTTTGACATTCAGCTGTCTTGCGAACGCAGCGCCGTAGCGCCGCGCTCGCAAGTCACTCAGTGGGGCGCGCGAGGGATGGTCTTGAGCAGGTCTTCGGGGCTGATGTGACCGACGACTTGCTGCACCACGCTGCCCGGTTGCGGCAGGTCGAGGATGTGCCCCTTCATTTTGCCGATCACGTGCATCTCGCAAGGCTTGCAGTCGAACTTCAGCGTCAACACCTCGTCACCGTGCACCAACTGCATCGGCGCGACTTTGGTGCGCACGCCGGTGACGCCCTTGGCCTGCTTGGGGCAGAGGTTGAAGGAGAAACGCAGGCAGTGCTTGGTGATCATCACCGGCACCTCGCCGGTCTCCTCGTGAGCCTCATAGGCCGCGTCGATCAGCTTGACGCCGTGACGGTGATAGAAGTCGCGGGCTTTCTGGTTGTAGACGTTGGCCAGGAACGACAGGTGCGATTCCGGGTACACCGGTGGCGGATCGGTCTCGGCCTTGCGACCACCTCGTGGGTGGGCCTTGATGCGGGCAGCGGTCAGCGCTTCGATGACTTCGCGGCGCAAGGCCTTGAGCTGCGAGTTGGGGAGGAAATACGCCTGCGGTGCATCCAGCTCAATCGCTGTGGCGTGGTACTGCGTGGTGCCCAGTTGGCCGAGCAGGTCGTGCAGCTGTTCCAGGGCCTGTTCCGGCTTGTTGGCCAGGCCGAATGGACCGTCCAGGGCGACAGTGGCGCTGACACCTTCCTCGCTGGTGGCCGTCAGCTCCAGGTGATCCTCACGCAGGCGAGCGACCCAGGCAAGACCCACCCGGCGCTCGGCGGAGGTCTTGAGCAGGGCCTGCTGCCAGTTGTGGTCGAGGTTGCGGCTCAGTGGGTGATTCGGCCGCAACTGGTGCAACCCCTTCGGCATCTCATTGGGCTCCACACGATAGCGGTAGCGCTTTTCCCCGTCCTCTTCGAACTCGCCCTTCGGCTCGGCGATGTTGGTGCGCCAGCCCACCACCTCACGCTTGACCAGCACATTGAGGCCGTCGCCGTTGGACAGCGGTTCGTGGGTGACCACCAGCAGATCGCGCTTGCCGACTTTCTCCACCACGCCCACCGGCAGGCCGGTGAAGGTCGGTGTGTCGAAGGCGCCGATGTCGATCTTGCGGTCGCTGACGAAGTAGTCGGTGCTGCCACGGTGGAAGGTCTTTTCCGGGTCGGGCAGGAAGAAGTGCGCGGTGCGGCCGCTGGACGCGCGGGCAAGGTCGGTGCGGTCTTCGAGGACGTCGTCCAGGCGCTGGCGATAGTAGGCGGTGATGTTCTTCACATAGCCCATGTCTTTGTAGCGACCCTCGATCTTGAACGAGCGCACGCCGGCTTCCACCAGCGCGCGTATGTTGGCGCTCTGGTTGTTGTCCTTCATCGACAGCAAGTGTTTTTCGTAAGCGATCACACCGCCTTTTTCGTCCTTGAGGGTGTACGGCAGGCGGCAAGCCTGGGAGCAGTCGCCACGGTTGGCGCTTCGGCCGGTCTGCGCGTGGGAGATGTTGCACTGACCGGAGAACGCCACACACAGCGCGCCATGGATGAAGAACTCGATCGCCGCATCAGTTTCGTCGGCGATGGCGCGGATCTCTTTGAGGTTCAGCTCGCGGGCCAGTACCAATTGGGAGAAGCCAGCCTGGTCGAGGAACTGCGCCCGCGCCAGGGTGCGGATGTCGGTCTGGGTGCTGGCGTGCAACTCGATCGGCGGAATGTCCAGCTCCATCACGCCCAGGTCCTGGACGATCAGCGCGTCGACGCCGGCGTCGTACAACTGGTGGATCAGCTTGCGGGCCGGCTCCAACTCGTTGTCGTGCAGGATCGTGTTGATGGTGGTGAAGACCCGGGCGTGGTAGCGACGGGCGAATTCCACCAATTGGGCGATATCGCTCACCTCGTTACAGGCGTTGTGGCGGGCACCGAAACTCGGACCCCCGATGTACACGGCGTCGGCGCCATGCAGGATGGCCTCGCGGGCGATGGCCACGTCGCGGGCGGGGCTGAGCAGTTCCAGGTGATGTTTGGGTAGGGACATTTTTTTAGTCTGGCTTGTCACGGTCAAGGTGCGCATTGTAGCGGCGAAACGTATGACCGGCACCCGTATGCTGCCCGATGGCGACCGCGTGCGGAGCGGGGCCGCCGGATAAAGTCGCGGACTCGGCCCTTGGCCGCCGCCGTCCAGCTTCAGCCTTCGTCCTGTTCGGCCTGCCGGGCGAACCATTGCATGATCGGCAAGCAAGCTGGATGCGAAGCGGCCGAGGGTTGCGGGCACAACGAATAGACCCCCCGGGTCTTCAAGGGTTGGCCGAACGGGATGACGAGCACACCACGACCGATGGATTCCTCTGCCAGGGTCATATCGGTCACGGCCACCCCCAAACCTCGCGCCGCGGCATCAAGTGCCAACTCGTCGAGGTTGAAGGGGATGTGCCTGTAATCCTCCAGCGACTTGCCGCCATTGGCTGCCAGCCAGTCAATCCAGGCTTGTTTGTCTGCTGAGCGATGAAGCAGCGGGAAGTGCACGAGATCTTCTACCGACGCCAATGGCTGGGTTGCGCTGGCCAGGTTCGGGGCGCACACCGGCACCAGCGCCTCTTCGAACAAGGTCAGGCAATCAGGATCGCTGGATGGTTCGGGCAGGTAGAGGATGTAGGCGTCGCTGTCGCTCGCCGGCTCGACGATTTCCGTCGCGACGGTTTCGATCGACAAGGATACGTGCGGGTGAAGCCGGTAGAAATCGCTCAGCTTGGGCAGCAACCAACGAACCGCCAGCGATACGTGCATGCGTATGCGAAAGGGGCGCTTGTGCGGAGAAAGCCGATCCTGGAGTGTTTTCAACTGCTCGAAAATATTCCGGGCGCTGCCAAGCACCTGTTCGCCCTCTGCGGTCAGTCGAATGCTGCGGCTGTTCCTCACGAACATCGGTACGCCGAAGTGACTCTCCAACTGCTGAATTTTTCGGCTCACTGCGCTTTGGGTCAGGCAGAGCTTTTGCGCCGCTTGGGTGAAGCTGCCCGAATCAGCGACCTCCACCAATGCCTGCAAGGCCTGAAGGGAGGGTAGGTGGCGAAGTTTATCCATGCGTTTTCAGAATGTCTCAATGATTTTATAACGTTGGTTGTAGGGGTGTTGACCTTATAGATTCTAGCTCTGGCCACCGTCATATCAAACAGCTCATGCGATTAGCGCATGCGTGAGGATAGAGGCGGTTGGCAGAATGACAGTCAAATCGAGGTGACGCATGGAAAATATCTGTGGCTGGATTGCGCAAGCTGGAAGTTCAGCCGGTCGCGCGCGGCTGAGCGGCACGCAAAAAGCCGATTGGCTGGTCATCGGTGCCGGCATCACCGGCCTGTGTGCCGCTCACACGCTGGCGCAAATGCACCCTCAGGCACGCATCGTGGTCGTCGACAGGCAGCGAGCAGCGCAAGGGGCTTCGGCGCGTAACTCAGGATTCGTGGTGGCCCACGAACATCCGGGCAACGATGAACTGATTGGCGGTGAGGGGTTCGCTGGTTTTGAAATCGACACCTCGATTTCACGGGCCGCCAGCGAGGAAGTACGCCAGCGCATTACTCGGCATGACATCGCGTGCGACTTCAGGGACTGTGGCTATTACTTTGCGGTCAGCGATCGCGCCAAGCTAACCCATGTCGAGGCCAAACTGGCGACGCTACGAGCCCTCGGTGCCTCTGCGCAGTTTCTGCAAGGTGAACAGTTGAGCCAGAAACTGGGTACCCGGCATTACCAGGCCGCGATCTGGTGTGGTCATGGCAACGCATTGCTTCAACCGGCGAAATACGTGAAGGGCCTGCTGAATGCGCTGCCGGACACTGTGACCCTCTACGAAAACACCGATATCACCGGCCTGGAGCGTTTGGGCCAAGGGCGCATTCGCGCTAATGGCATCGATGGCAGCATTGAGGCCAAGCAGGTGCTGGTTTGCTTGAACGCCTTCATCCCGCGCGCGGGGATCGATGGCAGCGCAACGTTCCCGATGGAGCTCAGCGCCAGCCTCACGCGGCCGCTCAGCGACGAAGAGTTCCGAGCCTTCGGCGGCGTGGAGCCTTGGGGTGTGTTGTCCACCCGTCCACTCGGCGCCACGGTGCGGCTGACCCCGGATCGCCGCGTGATGATCCGCAATACCGCCGAATACCGCTCTCGGGATTTGTCCGACAGTGATCTCCTGATCCGTCGAAAGCACCATGTGCTGGGCCTGCAACGACGTTTCCCGTGGTTGACCGAGCAGGATATTCAATACACCTGGACCGGACACCTGAGCGCCTCACGCTCCGGGCAACCTTATTTTGCCAAGGTCGAAGAGGGGCTGTTCGCCGTCGCCGGATGCAATGGTTCGGGGGTCGCGCGCGGCACGCTGTGGGGACGCCTGCTCGCCGAACTGGCGTCGGGTGCCAGCTCGCCAATGTTGCAGTCGGTGATGCACAGAGCACAGCCCGGCTGGCTCCCGCCCCGACCATTGCTCGATATCGGTGCCATGCTTCGTATGCGCGTGGAGGCGGTCAGGGCCAGAACAGAAATCTAAAAAAACCGCAAAAAACAACAAATCCAGAAAGCCACAAAATAATAAAAGCCCCTGAAAAAGGTGATTGAACATGCGCGTCAACAATATTTCCCTGATGGTACTGCTCACGGCGCTTTCGGCCGCCAGCCACGCCGCCGAAACCGTCAATATTTCCAACTGGAACGGCTACATTGCCGATGACACCTTGACCAACTTCACCAAGGAAACGGGGATCAAGGCGACTTACGACATTCACGACAGCAACGAGGTCCTGGAGTCAAAACTGATGACGGGTAACACGGGCTATGACGTGGTCAGTCCTTCGAACCATTTTCTGTCCAGATTGATCAAGGCAGGGGCCATTCAAAAGCTCGATAAAAGTCAGTTGCCCAACTGGAAAAACCTCGACCCGGCGCTGATGAAAAAACTGGAGGTCAACGATCCAGGCAATCAGTACGGTTATCCCTACATGTGGGGCACCGCGGGTATTGGCTACAACGTGGAGAAAATCAAGGCGATATTCGGCAACACCGATGTCACCCACTCCTGGAGCCTTTTTTTTGATGAGAACAACATCAAGAAACTAAGCGAGTGCGGTGTGGCGATTATCGATAACCCGACGCAGATCCTGCCGATCACCCTCAATTACCTCGGACTGCCGCCCCATAGCCACGAGCCTGCGGACTATAAGAAGGCCGAGCAGGCGTTGCTCAAGATCAGACCCTACGTCCAGTATTTTCACGCCTCCAAGTACATCAGCGATCTGGCTAATGGCAACGTCTGCGCCGTGATCGGTTTCAATGGCGACGTGGTGCAGGCCGCAGCGAGCGCCAGGGAAGCCAACAACGGGATTGAAATCGCGTATTCGATCCCTGACGAAGGTTCGACCCTTTGGCTCGACATGGTCGTCATGCCAAAAAGCGCGCCGCACGAGAAGAATGCTTACGCTTACATGAACTACCTGTTGACCCCTCAAGTCATTGCCAATATCAGCAACAGCATCCACTACGCGAACCCCAACATCGCGGCGGATGAATATGTTGTTCCGGCCGTGAAGCAGGACCAGGCGATTTACCCGCCAAACCATGTGATGGACAAGTTGTTTACCGTAGAAGATCTGCCCGCCGCCATTGCGCGGTTGAGCACTCGTCTGTGGACCAAGTTGAAAACCAATACATAACGACCTGTGCACCTTGGGTTGCGTTGCAGAGTGGCGAGCGAGCTTGCTCGCGTTGGGCTGCGTAGCGGCCCCAAAAATCTGGCGGTGATTGCCGATTTTTGTGAGTGCTACGCACTCAAGCGGGAGCAAGCTCCCTCGGCACAGGTTTCTCACTGACTCAAAACGTTCTTAAGTGAGTAGATCGGAATGCCGGAGGGCTTCCTCGGACTTCGTTTTCAAGCCGCCGGCATTTGCTGGCGGTGGTAGAGAAACTCGAGGACCGTCGTGCGATAGCGGTGGTACTCGGGGTCGTTGGCCAGTACCAGGCGATTGCGCGGTTTTGCCAGGCCAACGCTAAGGATCTCACCGACGGTGGCCGCCGGCCCGTTGGTCATCATCACGATGCGGTCGGAAAGCAAGACGGCCTCATCGACATCATGGGTGACCATCACCACGGTGCTCTGAGTAGCGGCAACGATACGCAGCAGCTCGTCCTGAAGGTGCGCGCGGGTGAGGGCGTCGAGCGCGCCGAAGGGTTCGTCCATCAGCAGTATTTTCGGTTCCATGGCCAGCGCGCGGGCGATGCCGACACGCTGCTTCATGCCCCCGGAAATCTCGCTGGGGTGTTTGTGCATGGCATGCTCAAGACCGACCATTGCCAGCGCCGCCTCGGTACGCGCCTTCAGCGCGGCCTTGTTTTCGCGTTTGCCGAATACCTTCTCCACGGCCAGGTGCACGTTACCGAAGCAAGTCAGCCAGGGCAGCAGGCTGTGGTTTTGAAACACCACTGCGCGCTCAGGGCCGGGACCGTCGATCTCGCGACCATTGCATATCAAGCCGCCGCCATTGGCTTCAAGCAGACCGGCGATCAGGTTCAGCACGGTGGATTTGCCACAGCCTGAATGGCCGATCAACGAGACGAACTCGCCACGAGCGATGCTCAGGTTGACGTTGCTGAGGGCCTGGAAGCGGCCTTTTTTGGTATCGAAGTGTTTGCTGACCTGGGTCAGCTCGACGAATTTTGCCATCTCGGTTCTCCTGCATCGGGTAAGCGTCAGGTGCGGGCAACCCAAACACCCGTGCGCACGTGTCGGTTCAGTTGGTGTAGTCAAAGCGTTTGGCGATCCACAACAGGCCCTGCTCGAGCAGCAGGCCGACCAGACCGACGATGATGATGGCGATGAGAATGTGCTCGACATTGAGGTTGTTCCATTCGTCCCACACCCAGAAGCCCAGGCCGACACCGCCGGTGAGCATTTCTGCGGCGACGATCACCAGCCACGCCACGCCGATGGACAGACGAATACCGGTCATCAGATGCGGCAGCACCGAAGGAAACAGGATGTGGGTGAACACCTTCCACTCGCTGAGCTTGAGCACTCGCGCGACGTTCAGATAGTCCTGCGGCACGCTGGCGACCCCTGCGGCGGTATTGAGGATGATCGGCCAGATCGAGCTGATGAAAATCACCCAGATCGATGCTGGGCCGGCGGCCTTGAACACCAACAGGCCGATCGGCAACCACGCCAGTGGCGAGACCGGACGTAGCAGGCTGATGATCGGCGCGAACATGCCGCCGAGGAAGGCGAAGCGGCCGATGGCGAAGCCCAGCGGGATACCGAGCAGGGCGGCGAGGCCAAAGCCGATGCCGACCCGGCCAAGAGAGGCCAGCACGTTCCAGCCGATGCCCATATCGTTCGGACCGTTGTCGTAGAAGGGGGCGCTGAACAGCTCCAGGGCTGAATACCAGGTAGCGAGCGGACCGGGCAGGCCCTCACTGCGTGCGGCTATAAACGCCCAGACGGCGAGAAACAGGGCGATACCCAATATTGGGGCAATGCCATCCCTGGCGCGTTGACGCAACCCGCTCAGGAGGGGAGAGCGACGCTCTGGCTGGGTACTCGCCGTAGTGGTGGGCGGCGCTGGCAACTTGAGGGGGGCGTTCATGGCGGGTTACTCCGGTCAGGCTTTGATGGTGAAGGAGTTGGCATAGGCGGCCGGATTGGAGCCGTCCCAGACCTTGCCGTCGATCAGGGTGCTACTGCGCAGCGGACTGCCCGGTACAGTCAGGCCAAGCTGGCTGGCGGCTTCGCCGTAGAGTTTTGTCTGGTTGATGGACTTGGCCACGCCGGCGTAGTCCACATCCTCCTTGAGCAGGCCCCAGCGACGGAACTGAGTGAGGAACCACATACCGTCCGACAGGTAGGGATAGTTGACGCTGCCATCCTTGCAGAAGGACATTGCATGCTCGTCCGTCCATTGCTTACCTAACCCGTCGTCGTAGTGGCCGAGGAAGCGTTGTTCGATCACTTCGACGGGCGCATTCACGTAGGCCTTGCCGGCGATCAGTTGGGCGGTGCTTTTCTTGTTCTCTACGCTGGCCTCGATGAACCGGCTGGCGTCGAGCACCGCCATGGTCAGCGCCCGGGCGGTGTTGGGGTATTGCTCGACGAAGGCACGGGTGGTGCCAAGGATTTTCTCCGGGTGATCGGGCCAGAGTTTCTGAGTGGTAACAGCGGTGAAGCCGATGTTGTCGGCAATCGCCCGGGCTCCCCAAGGCTCGCCGACACAGAAGCCGTCCATGTTGCCCACGCGCATGTTGGCGACCATCTGTGGCGGTGGCACCACGATGGTCTTCACGTCGGTCAGCGGGTTGATGCCGAGGCTGGCGAGCCAGTAATTGAGCCACATGGCATGGGTGCCGGTGGGGAACGTCTGGGCGAAGGTCAGTGGCGTGCCGCCTTGCTTGACCTTGGCGGCCAGTTGCTCGCCATTGGTCACACCCGCTTGTTGCAGCTGTTTGGAGAGGGTGATCGCCTGGCCGTTCTGGTTCAGTCCCATGAGCATGGCCATATCTTTCTGCGGCCCGCCGATGCCCAGTTGCACGCCATAGATCAGGCCGTAGAGCACATGGGCAGCATCCAGTTCGCCGTTGAGCAGTTTGTCGCGCACGCCGGCCCAGGACGCCTCTTTACTTGGCGTGATGGTGAGGCCGTATTTTTCGCCGAAACCCTGGGTTGCCGCCACCACGACTGACGCGCAATCGGTGAGGGGAATGAAGCCGACCTTCAGCGCAGCTTTCTCCGGCGCGTCGCTGCCGGCAGCCCAGACCGCGCTGCGCAGAAAGCCCGGCGCGATGACATCGAGGGCGGCGATCCCGGCGACGGTACCGGCCGTCACCAGGGATTGCTTCAGGAAGGTGCGCCGGCCGGGGTGTACCGGATGTTGCGAGTCACGCTCATCAGTCATAACCACATCCTTTTTTTAGGGGCAAAAAAAACGGCGTGCGCCAGGCACCCTCGATAGAGGGACCTGACGGACGCCGTTGTCCGGAAAGTGCAGCACGTCGCCATTGGCGTGCTGCATGAGTCTGTTAGTCAGTAGTAGCAAAGGGCTTGCCAAGTTTATGTCCGAGTTTTTTTATGCGAAAAAAATCAATTGGTACAAAGGCTTGAAGTGGTTTTGTGATGTTTTCTAAAAAGATATCGAAGGGGGCGTAGGGCCGGGGGAGAGCGAAGCACTGATCGCTTTTTGGGCAGCTTGGGTGCGAGGTGAACTAAAACGGCTCTCCTCTGCACCGTTGCGTAGTCGAATGGAGCCTCAGCCCAGATCCCGGCGGATGGCGTCGAGGCGTTCGTCGAGCAATGGGGTGAGCAGGGCGTAGCACTGCGCCGGGGAGATGGACACTGTCGTTGTACCGATCAGGCAGCATTGCAGTTGTTCGAGAGCGTTGTGCAGCGAGCGGGGTGCATGCCTGAGCAAGCGCTCGTGCAGGTACTGCAATTGAACAAGCATTTGCAGTGGGCAATTCTGATGGGCGGCGGCGCGCACCGACAGGCCGCGCAGCCGTCCCAGGTCTTCCAGCTCCCAACAGCGCTCGGCGATGCTGGGGGGCTGCAAATTAAGCGCGCAGCGCCGCAGTTCAAGGTTCTGGATGGCGCCGAGCAGGTCTTGCAGCAACCGGCAATGGCCCTCGAAATCCGCTGGGTCGCGGCGTAACGCGTTCCAGGCCTGGCACTGTGCGCTATACGGCCATTCTTTCCAGCGTTGGTCGAGCGAATGACCCAGTGCCTGGCAACGCTGTTGTGCCTCGCGGGTGGTCTGTCCGCCAAGACCGCGATGCTGCTGCAGACCTTGCAAGAGGTCGAGCCCCAGCAAAAGCATCTGTCTGAGTCCCGCGTCATTTTGTGGCAGACGGGTTCGTCGGGATTGCCCACCATCGAATGCGGCGGCGAATTGTAGGTTCATGGGCGGTTTCCGATGGTGAGCTGGTTGAGATAATGGGTCAGGTCGTGCAGCGCATGGGTTTGTGTACGCTGCTCTTGCACCGCGGCATTGACCTGTTGCAACTGTTCGCTGAGGGCATGATTGGCTCGCTGGTGCTCACTGAGCGCCTGTTGCATGGCGCCGAGGTGTTGCAGATTGATCTGACTATGTTGAGCCAGGTCGTCGAGGTTGGCGGCGAGTTGCTCGCTCTGTTGGCTACCGGCTGCCAGCAGGTCGCGGTGTTCCTTGACCTCGCCATCCACTTGGCGCACGGCCATGGCGATCGCCGTCGCGGCTGTGGTGATTTCGTGGGTAGCCCGGTCGGTGGCTTGGGCCAGGCTGCGGACCTCATCGGCGACCACTGCGAAACCGCGACCGTGCTCGCCGGCGCGGGCCGCTTCGATGGAGGCATTGAGTGCCAACAACTGGGTCTGTTTGGCCAGTGCCTGAATGCTATTGACGGTGCTTTCTACTGCGGTAGTGCGCTGCAGCAGTGCTTCCACGGCGTGTGCGGTATTACCCAGGCTGTGCTGAATGGCGCGCATGCTGTCACCTACTGAACGCGCCTCCAGACAACCGGTTTCGCTCTGGGTATGAGCGTTGGCGAAGGCTGCCAACGCGCCCTGGGCCAGAGCATCGATGCTGTGCAGGGTCTGATCGATCTGCTCGCTGGCGGCGGCGATCATGGCGATTCGTTGGCTCTGTTCCTCACCTTGGTCGCGGGCCTGTTGAGACATTTGCTCCAACGCACGACTGGCGAACTGTACTTCGCTGCGCAAGCGTTCGTTGTTGCGCAGTTGCATGCTGGCGGCCACCAGTAGCGTCGCTGGGTCGGCATCCCGGGAGCTGCGCAGCAGGTGTGCAAGTTCAGTGTCCCAGAATATCTGTAGATGGCGTTGATGACGCTCACGAAGATGCCACGCGCACCCCAGATAGAGGACGCCAGGTATCAGGGCCAGTGCGCTTGCTGGCTGTTCGGCCAGGGCGAGGCCGCAGGCGCCGAGGGCCAGCCCGAGTGGTAACCAGAGGCCGATCCTGCTGCGTTCGAGCAGGGCCATGCCAGGGGCCAACAATGACCGCAGTGCAATGCCAGCAGGGCGAGACTTGCCGAGACCGATGTGCGCAGTCGCGATGGCATGACCCGGGGGGAGCATTCCTTGAGCAGGCATGAGGATTTCCTTTTATGCCGGGGTGAAAGCAAAAACGGCGCACGCCCACCTGTCGCATTGCGCAGGGGAGCGGACGCCGTTGTCCGTGATGTTTGCGAAGCCATCGTCGTTGATGGCTCAAGCCTGATCAGACCTAAGCAAGTTGTTTGCCAGCCGTGCCATCGACCACTTGTCAGCCTGTCGCTCATGCAGTGGGAGACGTTAGCTATAGGGCTGTGAAGGCAGAAAAGGCGATCAACGCACCAGTCGCGGGAATTACCGAGCCGCAGTGCTCTGTTCTGGTTCGCGCAGGGCGTTATGGCATGTTTTCCAGAACCACCGAGCTGGCAGGTCAGAGTTCGTCGTCATCCCTCAGCCGAAACGGTGGCTCATGTATTGAGTTCTGCGCAGAGAAGAGATGGGCAGGATATTCAGCCATGATTAATCGCAAGTGCTCGATGGCTTCCAGGTATTTAAGATCGGCTTGCCTTCTTTTCTTCTGATACCGCGTGAACTTTTCTATGTCCATGTGGGGCTGATCGAGAAGATCAAGGGCGGCGTGGCTCAAACGATAGGCTTCGTTGAACAGTTGTTTGTTGCGTTCAAGCGCCAGATTCAGACAGGCCATCGCTTGATCGGAAGTCATCGTACCGTTCATTACTGCGACCTCTTTTACGGGTGTGTTCCTGGGTTTCGGGTAATGCCTGGCTCCGATGAAAAGCGGTTGAGGCCTTTCAATAAAACCGGTCGAGTTGCGACTATCTACCGCGACGCCACACCTTGAGGTAGTCCACGCTGAAGATGGAGGGCAGATCGGCGTCGTCGACTACGCCGAACCACTGCCACATGGCCTCGCTGTCAAAGAGGATATGCATGGGGAAGAACCAGTGGGTGTTCTTTGCCTCGCGCACCAGTACGCCGTCGACGTACCAGCGCAATGTGTCGGGCTGCCAGTCAAAACCGTAGACATGGAAGTCACTGGCCAGCCGCCATGGGCTGACCCAACTGCTGCCATCGCTCAAATGTTCGGTACTGTGTGGCGTGGCCCAAACGTGGGCATTCATGTTGTATCGACGGTCGAAGGAGGCGTTTTTGGTTTTTCCGCCGATTTCGAAAATGTCGATTTCCGTGGCATTGTCGGCAAGCCCCGTAAACGCGAGCCAGAAGGCGCTGGAGCCGGCTGAATCCATCGGTTTGGCGCGGGCTTCGTAGTAGCCGTAAAAACTGCGCTCGATCGTTCGGACCATCGCCGAGCTGTAACCTTCAAAGCCGAGTTTTACGTACTTTTGCGGCAAGGTTTGCTTGCGAAAAACGATGTTCAGATGGCCGTCGCTCAGGTAAGCGTTGTCCGGCATGAACAGCGCCGGTTTGCGCCCGAGTGAGTCGGTGCCCGTGGCGTTGTTGACGTGCCAGCGACTGGGGTTGAGGGTCGCGCCATCGAAGTCGTCGGAGAATCGTGTGTCCAGCATCCATTGGCCGGCATTGCCCTGATCTGACAGCGGCAGTCCGGTGTCGGTCCGTTCCGGTACCTTTCCCAGCGGGCCGACGCGGGTCCAGGAATTGGCAGCCTTGGGAAGGGCGACGGACCACTTTTTCGACAGGTACTGAAAGACGCGCTGCCGTTCCTCCAGGGAGGCGAGGTGCCGGTCGTACAACAGTATTTCGGCGATGTCGCCGCGCAAATGTTCGACGCTGCCGACTACGTTGCGCCCCACCGCGTACGGGCCGATGGGCACGTCGTTGAGTTCCAGGACGAGGAGGGTCGGATCGTAGGCGGTGCGTTGTTGCACGCTGATCGCGAAGTTCGGCGGCACGTTGTCGTTGTCGTCGATTATCGGGCGCGAACTGAACAGTCGCTGCCAGGTCTCGCCGCCGCTTTGCTCGTTTAGTCTGCGTGACACGATCAATAGGGTAACAGGGCCTTTTGCCGTACGAATGGCCTTGCCAAGGAAGGCTGAAGTACCACTCAAGCGCACCACCGGATGGCCATTCATGGCGTTCTCCACACGCTGCGGGAGTGCGGCGTCTGCGCCATTGTCTACGGTAACGTCATTGGCTTGGCCGGATTTGTCGTGCCACCGCAGGAGGTGGTTCTGCGCATCGAGGGTCATTGTCGACGCGTCGGCGGCGTCGAGCCACAGCACCAGGCCGTTGGCCACCGGCGGGGGAGTGCCACCCGACGCGTTGCAAACGATCGATAGTAGGGTCGCCAAAAGAATGAACCTGCTCATATCCATTGCTTCAACGCAGTCGATGCCGCCAATCCGGGTTGGGAGTGGTACCCATGCGGATTACACAATTGCCATCGCCAGGTGTCGATGATCATTTGCATCAGGTCGCGCTGTGCGTACCAGCCTAGATCACGCCCGGCCTTGGTGGGGTCGGCCCAGCATTCGGCGATATCGCCGTCGCGGCGCGGTGCGAACCGGAAGGGGATGGTAATACCGGTAATGTTTTCGAAGCTGTGGATGATCTGCAGCACGCTATGGCCAATGCCTGTTCCCAGGTTCCAGACGTGGATGCCGTTTGTGTTCTGCAACGCCCGCAACGCTTTGAGATGGCCATCGGCAACGTCGAGCACATGGACGTAATCGCGCACGCACGTTCCGTCGACAGTGGGGTAGTCGCTGCCGTACACCATGAGTTCGGGCACTTGCCTCATCGCGACCCGTGTCAGGCAAGGCAGCAGGTTGTTGGGCCTGCCATTGGGGTTTTCTCCGATCAGCCCGCTATCGTGAGCACCGATCGGGTTGAAGTAGCGCAACACGGCAATGCTCCATTGCGGATCGGACAGGCACAGGTCGGTGAGCAACTCTTCGATCAGCAGCTTGGTGCGGCCATAGGGATTGATCGGTTTGCCTGCGCCCAGGTCTTCGATGAGCGGTATCTGCCGGGGTGCGCCATACACGGTGGCCGACGAGCTGAACACTAGCTTGAAGACCTCAAACCGGGCCATCGCATGGCAGAGGTTGAGCGTGCCGACCACATTGTTGGCGTAATAATCCAGCGGCTTGTGAACGCTTTCCTCGACGGATTTGAGACCGGCAAAATGCATCACGGCATCGATGTCGTAGCGGCTGAAGATATCGTCGAGCAACTGGCTATCGCGAATATCGCCTTCAATGAAATCGACTCGCTTGCGAGTCAGATACTCCAGGCGCGTGAGCGATTCGCGGCAGCTGTTACACAGGTTATCGAGGACCAACACCTGTCGACCGGCGTCAATCAGGGTCAGGGTGGTATGGGAGCCGATGTATCCGGCCCCGCCGGTAATCAACGTGGTTTTGTGCATGATGAGGCGTTCCTGTCACAAGGAAATTGCACGAGTCAGGAGAATGTGGTCGGGAAGGGAAAAGGTTGTCGGGTGCGTCCTCTCAGCGGGTGGTGAATACCGATTTGAATTCTTGCGGCCAGCGCGGATGCATTACGCTATACGCCACGGTATAACTCAGCGCGCCAACCACGATGCTGCAGATCAGGTGCAAGTAGCCCTGAACACCCAGGCGGGAAGAAACCATCAGGACGATCGCTGCCATGACGAACGAAGCAATCACGCAGCGATAGTTGGTTTCGAAAAATCGCCGCCAGCCATAGCCGATTGCACTGTTCAACCCGCGGATTTGCAGTGGCGTGATGATCGCCATCCGGACTAGCAGGGCGAGGGCGGCGGCCATGCCGCCATAGAGGCTGCCGAAGCCATAGACCAGCGCCAGTGCCAATACGGTGGTTGCCACTTCGGCCTTGATGGTCAGGTGGCTGCAATTGACCGCGACCAGTGCGGTCGTGGCGTACATGGCGGTATTACCGATGGCTGCCGTGACCGCAAGCACCTGCAGCAGCACAATGGCCTCGGTCCATTTGGCGCCGAAGATCAACAGGATCAGGTCGTGCGCTGTGAGTGCGATGCCGATGAACAGGGGCGTCAGCAGGAAGCAGCTGACGGCGGTCGAATCGCTGATGATCGCGCGTAACCGCGATGGATCGGCGCTGCGTCGGGCAAACACCGGCAGTGCATAGCTGATCAGGCCGTGATAGATCGCCGTGCGCGGCAGATCGATGATGCGCATCGCCATGTTGAACATGCCAACCGCGTTGGTGCCGGCCGTTATGCCCAGGATGACGGTGACCCCGCGCTGTAGCGATTGCGAACTCAGCGCGTTGACGGCAACCGGTGCGCCGGCCCTCAACAGTTCGCGCAAGAGCGGGCCGTCAATGTAAAAGGCAATGCGGCGCGGGTCTGCGCGCATCAATACGATAATGGACACGAACTCCATGATCAGTGCCTGAGCAATGACCGCCCAGGCGCCCAACCCCCAGAGCGCGACAGCGATGCCGCCCACGCCACCACACACCTTGCCCAGTAGCGTGCGCGACGCCAGCATCCTGAAGTTGCCGCTACGGCGCATTTGCGCCACATAGACCCGCGCCATCATGGTGAACAGGATTTTTACCGAGGCCACCGCCGTCATCCATTGCAGCATCGGGTGAGGCGTGTACAGAATCGCTGCGCCCGAGATGACGACAATGGACGCCAGGCTGACGAGTACCGACGCCCAGAAGGCTGTGGCGATGTGTTTGTCTTCCAGCCGCTCGAGGCGTACCAGCGGGTCTTCCAGAACCGAGGAATACATCATGCCGATCAACTCGACGATGGCAATGATGACCGTGCCCACACCCAACTCTGTGGGCGACAGCAGCCTGGCATACGCGACAAAGGTAATCATCGACAGGAAAATCAGGCCGAATTTCTCGGTGAAAATCCAGATCAATTTAACCAGACGGTGATTGGCCATGGCGGATACCGGCTCAATGAGCGGTGGTTGACGCAACTGCCTTGCGCAATGACTGGGCGCATGCATAGAGCAAGCGCAAGGTCGGTTTGCCGTTCCTGAAAATCAGCGTTTGCCAGGAGTACTCCAGCATTCGCCGGTACACATCGATCACCTGGGCATGCTCGCCTCTGCGGGAAAACAGTTCGAGAAAGTCGGAGTGGGCGCCCAGCGCGAAATCGATCCGTTGCTGCTTGCTCAACCGCGGGCCAAAGTGATCGAGGAACGCTTCGATGAACCTGATCTTGGACGGGTAGTACCTTGTCGGTTGCGCGGTCATGTTGCCGCTGTTGACCATGCGCTGCAGCAGCACCTCTGGCACGGTGTGAACCTCCCAGTGTTCGGCGATCCGGGTCCACATGAAGCGGTCTTCGGAGTAACGCAGGCTGGGATTGAAGCCGCCGAGTTGCATGATCACGTCACGTCTGACCATCGCGGAGGACACGCCATTGAGGACGTTGGCGCGGATGAAATCGTCGAAATGCCTACCGTTTTTTTGCCGGTTTTCCAGTATTCGCGTACCGTCGCTGTAGTCGTTGTGCACGTAGCAATCTATCAGCGCCACCGGCCGTCCCTGACGATTCAGTTCGTCAAACAGTGCCAGTTGTTGCTCCAGCTTTTGCGGATACCATCTGTCATCGGCATCGAGAAACGCCACATAAGTCTCTTCAGTGTGCTGCAGTCCGTGGTTGCGGGCGCTGGCCTGGCCTTCGTTGGCTTGATGCAACAGCGTCAGGCGAAACGGCGCCGCAAAGTCCTTGACGCGTTGTGGTCCATCATCGGTGGAACCATCGTCGATGACGATGACGTGATCGGGCAATCGGGTTTGCCCGGCCACGGACGCCAGTGTTTGCTCGATGCTGTCGGCGCCGTTGTACATCGCAATCACGACGCATACTGATTGGGCTGAAGGGGGGGCTTGGTCTGGCACGGTTATTTCTCCTTTTGTTACGCATTGGCTGAGTCGCGTGGTAATGCCTTGCCAGGCGGACGCTGACCCAGGGTTGGCCGTGACAACTCGGGGTATGTCGCGTGGTGGTGCCGGAATGAGAGGGCGAGGATGCAGAACACCAGAAACTCTGCGCAGCGGTAGTTGGGAACGACATACGCCACATAGTTGGTGAGCATGAACGATCCGATGATGACCATGGCGCTGGCGTGAAACCGCGCCGATTGATCCGACACCACGGCTCGGTAGTGTTTGATCAACGCCTCGATCAGCATCAGGATCAGTGCCGTCAGCTGGATGACACCGCCGTTGAGCAAGGCCTCCATGTAGCCGCTGTGGGCATTGCCGATGTAACCCCAGCGGTTGATGAATGTCTCGGCGTCCGGGCTGGACCAGAAAGCGCCGAAGCCGTAACCCTTGAGGAATTCGGCGTCGATCAGCGGTGTGAGCAAGTCCCAGATCAGCGTGCGGTCGGTGAGTGACGCGTCACGCCCCATCAACTCCAGCAGCAGGGTGTAATTGCCGTATAGAAACAGGCAGATCAGCAAATAGATAATTGTCGTACCGAGGAATGCTGTCAGTGAGCGGTTGATGTGCAAGCGGATCAGCGTGAGGAAGTACCAATAGCTCACGGCGCCAGCCACAATCAGTGCAATTGCCGTGGCAGATTGGGCCAGCGCAATCGCGATCAGCGAGAACAGCGAGTAAATGATGGCCCAGGGATTGCGCTGACGGATCATCGGCAGCAGTAACAGAATGGCGATCGCGTTGATTCGGGCAGCGGCATTTTTTTCCGGGAAAATTCCCTTGAACGCACCGTCACGAATGCCGCCATCAATGAAGACGATGTCGGGCCTTACCAGCGCGAATATCAAACCGAACAACGCTACTGCGCCGATGGTGCAGCCGAGCATGAAAGCGATTTTCTCGAGGCGGTAGTTGTAGGCGATGAAACCTGCAAAGAACACAACGCTGATCAGCGCCACAAACCGTTTGAAACTCAACATCGGGTCGTAGGACCAACTGATCGATACGGCCAGGCTGAGCATGAATATCAGCAGAAAGGCGTTGTGCCTGTAAAAGCTTTTGCTGATGAAGACCTTGTTGCGGATGAAGAAGAACAACGGAACCAGCAGGGTGATCAGGCCGCAGATCTGGTTGACCACGTTGCCTTCGAGGTCTTTTTCGGCTGCGCCCAGATTCGACGTATCAGCCAGCCCGAAAAAAAATCCTATCACCTGGATATAGAACAGCACGCCGAACAATGTGAAAGCGTCGCGCAGGGTGGTGTACCTGACTTCCAGTTTGTTCATGATGATTGGCTCCCCAGGGGGGCGTTCTCAATTAGTTTCCCCGCCGCGTTGTCGTGTTAGAACGGCATGGGTATCTCCATATCTCTCGGGCTTTGGAGAGTTAGGGGCCTGGTGTTGTAGGAGCGAGGCTTGCCCGCGAAGGCGGCCTGATAGTCGACTGGGTGCTTTGATTGGGTACATATCCGTTTCTGCGGTAGTGCCGGCTGGCGGTTATCGCCCGCCCTTGTAGGAGCGAGGCTTGCCCGCGAAGGCTGTATGCCAGGCGGCTTGTTTTTTGATGGTGTACATATCCGTGTTTGCGGTAACGGCGGCTTAGGGTTTCGCTTTTACAGCGAGTCACTTTCGAAAAGCGCGAAAGTAACCAAAGCGCTCTTGCCCCGCCATTCGGTGCCTCGCCTAGGCTCGGCATGCCATAACGAAGGCATTGCTCCGGTGGCCCGCCGCCATCGGCCATCCATGGCCGCGGTGCCCCCTACGCAACGCCTGCGTTCGGCCTCTGGGAAAGGGGCGACAGATCAAGATCAAAAGCCGAAGCAACGGCAAGATCAACAGCTTCGCGAGCAAGCCCGCTCCCACAGTTGGACTGGGTACATCCGGGAGAGATTGGTCGGCTGTCAGGCCGCCTTCGCGGGCAAGCCTCGCTCCTACAAATAGGGCGGTGTACACCCGCCCCTCACCACTCAACAGGCCGAGCGTTAGCTCGCCTGCAGCTTTTGATCTTGATGCACCGCCCCCTCGAGAGGCCGAGTGGAG
>NZ_AKJB01000146.1:0-95338 GCF_000282555.1 Pseudomonas sp. GM102
CCCGCCGCTATCGGCTCGTACTGGAACGAGACGTCCTTGAAACCAATGGCGCGGGCCACATCCACGAGGGTGTTTTCCGCTTCCTGGTCGGCCAACTCGTCGTCATCGACGAAAAACACCGGACGGCCCAGCACCACTTCCTCGAACTCACGACCGGCGGCGGTTTCGGCGCGCTTCTTCAATTGGCCGATGAACAGCCCGAGCAAGTCCTTGAAAGGCATCGCGGTGCCGAGGACGCTGGTGTCGTGTTTGATCAGTTTGGAACCCAGCAGGCTCTTGAGCGAGCGCATCAACCGGCCTTCGTAGCCTTCCAGGTACTCGTGCAGCGCCAGCCGGCCGTACACCGGGCGGCGTTCTTCCATATTGAAGAAGACCACCGAGGGCAAAGTGATCTTGTCGTCCTCCAGCGCGATCAGCGTTTCCATGCCGGGGCGCAGCCAGCCGACGGTGGAGTTGGACGTGCCGAAGTCGATACCACAGGCACGGGCTGGAGATGCGTTTTTCATGTCTTTCAAGTTCCGGTTAAAAAACGGCCGCGCAGTGTATGTCAGTGCGGCGAAGATTCGAAGGCCGACTATCCGTTAAATCGCAGCGATCAGCGCTTGAAAGATGGTCCATCACCCCCAAACTTCCCTGCATAGGCTTGGCAGCCCTCAGGGCGACTGCAAGAACCGCGCCCTCTGCCGATAAACTTCTAATGCGCCGCCCGGTCACAATGTTGAGATCGGTCAATCCAGATGCTGCAAACAAGAGCATGCTGTGCCGTGCTGCGCGATTTCGATAATGGATGGTGATTCCCTCGATGGACTTCAAAGACTATTACAAGATTCTCGGTGTGGAGCCGACCGCGGACGATAAGGCGATCAAAGCCGCCTATCGAAAGCTGGCGCGCAAATACCACCCCGACGTCAGCAAGGAAAAGGACGCCGAGGCTAAATTCAAGGACGCTTCGGAAGCCTATGAAGCGCTGAAAAGCGCCGACAAGCGCGCCGAATACGACGACTTGCGCAAATACGGCCACCACGGTCAGCCCTTTCAGGGCCCACCGGGTTGGCAGAGCCGCGGTGGTTTCGGGGGTGGTGGTCAGGACACGGGCGATTTTTCGGACTTTTTCAGTTCGATCTTCGGCAACCGTGGTCCGGGTTTCGGTGGTGGTGGACGGTCGGGCCATAGCGCCGGACGTCGAGGACAAGACGTGGAAATGGAATTACCGGTTTTTCTGGAAGAAACCCTCTCGACCGAATCGAAGAAGGTCAGCTTCCAGGTGCCGCATTACAACGCGGCCGGCCAGCATGTCAGCAACACCAGCAAAAGCCTGAACGTGAAGATTCCCGCCGGTGTGACCGACGGCGAGCGCATCCGCCTCAAGGGCCAAGGGGCGCCGGGCGTCGGTGGTGGAGCCAATGGCGACTTGTACCTGACCATCCGTTTTGCGCCGCACCCCAAATTCGACGTCGAAGGCGAAAACCTGATCATCACCTTGCCGCTGGCACCGTGGGAGCTGGCGCTGGGGACCGAAGTCGCGGTGCCGACCCTGACCGGCAAGATCAACCTCAAGGTTCCGGCCGGCAGCCAGAATGGCCAGCGCATGCGCGCCAAGGGCCACGGCCTGCTGCACAAGGCCGGTCACCGTGGCTACCTGTTCGTGCAGCTCAAGGCAGTGATGCCGAAAAAACTGGACCATGACGTCAAAGAATTGTGGGAGGAGCTGGCAAAAAAAGCCGCTTTCGATCCGCGAGAGAACTTTTGATTTCGAGATAAGGAGTAGCCAATCATGAGCGACCCCGTGATCGTTCTATTGGACCTGGCGGAATTCTGCGAGGCGACCGAACTGTCGGACGTGCATGTGATCGAGATCGTCGAACACGGCATCCTCGAACCTCAGGGAGCACAGCCCAAGGATTGGCGTTTCACCGATTATGAACTGGCACTGGCCAAGCGCGCTGCCAAGCTGCGGCGCGATCTGGAGCTGGAATGGGAAGGCGTCGCCCTGGCGCTGGACCTGCTGGAAGAGGTCCGGCAACTGCGGGCCGAAAACCGCATGCTCAGGCAGCGGTTGGGGCGGTTGCTGGTCGAGTAATCGTTCTGGTGTTTTTGTGTTGTCTGTCAGCCTGCCATCGGGAGCAGGCTCGCTCCCACATTTCTGATTTGTGGTGAACACGGAATTTGTGAACACCAACAATCCCCTGTGGGAGCGAGCCTGCTCGCGATGAACGATAACGCGGTCTCCTCGCCTCCGGAGAAAAAATCAGAACAGGAAGTAGCGCTGCGCCATCGGCAACACATCCGCCGGTTCACACCACAGCAACACGCCGTCGGCCTTGACCTGATAGGTTTGAGGATCGACGTCGATCTTTGGCAGGTAATCGTTGTGGATCAGGTCGGTTTTCTGCACGTCGCGACAGCCTTTGACCACGGCGATTTTTTTCTTCAGGCCCAGAGCTTCGGGCAAGCCTGCTTCCTGCGCTGCCTGGCTGATAAAGGTCAGGCTGGTGGCGTGCAACGAGCCGCCGTAACTGGCGAACATCGGGCGGTAGTGCACCGGTTGCGGGGTCGGGATCGAAGCGTTGGCGTCGCCCATCAGGCTGGCCGCAATGGCACCGCCTTTTAGAATCAACGTCGGTTTGACTCCGAAAAACGCCGGACGCCAGAGTACCAGGTCCGCCCATTTACCCACTTCCACCGAGCCCACTTCATGGCTGATGCCGTGGGTGATCGCCGGGTTGATGGTGTACTTGGCGATGTAGCGTTTGGCGCGGAAGTTGTCGTTGCCTTCACCGTCACCGGGCAGTGGGCCGCGCTGCTTTTTCATCTTGTCGGCGGTCTGCCAGGTGCGCGTGATGACTTCACCGACGCGGCCCATGGCCTGGCTGTCGGAGCTGATCATCGAGAACGCGCCGAGGTCGTGGAGGATGTCTTCGGCGGCAATCGTCTCGCGGCGGATGCGGCTTTCGGCGAAGGCCACGTCTTCGGCAATGCTCGGGTCCAGGTGGTGGCAGACCATCAGCATGTCGAGGTGTTCATCGATGGTGTTGCGGGTGAACGGCCGGGTCGGGTTGGTCGAACTCGGCAGCACGTTGGCGAAGCCGCAGGCCTTGATGATGTCCGGGGCATGGCCGCCGCCGGCGCCTTCGGTGTGGTAGGTGTGGATGGTGCGGCCCTTGAAAGCGGCGAGGGTGGTTTCGACGAAGCCCGACTCGTTGAGGGTGTCGGTATGGATCGCCACCTGCACGTCGTACTGATCGGCCACGTTCAGGCAGTTGTCGATGCTCGCCGGGGTGGTGCCCCAGTCTTCGTGCAGCTTGAGGCCGATGGCGCCGGCCTTGACCTGTTCGATCAACGGTTCCGGCAGGCTGGCGTTGCCTTTGCCGGTGAAGCCGATGTTCATCGGGAATGCATCGGCGGCCTGAAGCATGCGCGCCAAGTGCCACGGCCCGGAGGTGCAAGTGGTGGCATTGGTTCCGGTGGCCGGGCCAGTGCCGCCGCCGATCATGGTAGTGACGCCGCTCATCAGCGCTTCTTCGATCTGCTGCGGGCAGATGAAGTGGATGTGGGTATCGATGCCGCCGGCGGTGAGGATCATGCCTTCACCGGCGATGACTTCGGTGCTGGCGCCGACCGCGATGGTGACGTTCGGCTGGATGTCCGGGTTGCCGGCCTTGCCGATGGCGGCGATGCGCCCGTCCTTGAGGCCGACGTCCGCCTTGACGATGCCCCAGTGGTCGATGATCAGCGCGTTGGTGATCAGGGTGTCGACGACCTCTGCGGCCAATAACTGGCTCTGGCCCTGGCCGTCGCGAATGACTTTGCCGCCGCCGAATTTCACTTCTTCGCCGTAGGTGGTGAAGTCCTGTTCCACTTCGATCCACAGTTCGGTGTCGGCCAGACGGACCTTGTCACCGACGGTGGGGCCGAACATGTCGGCGTAGGCTTGTCTTGAGATTTTCATGCGCTTGCCTTGGGATTCAATTGGATTTGAGACTGTTCGCTTCGCTCACAGATTCGCGGGCAAGCCTCGCTCCTACAGGGGATGCGATCAATTGTAGGAGCGAGGCTTGCCCGCGAAGGGGCCGGTGCGGACAACGCATTACTTAAAGGTCGCCCATGATCCTGCCGGCAAACCCGAATACCCGGCGATGCCCGGCCAGGTCTACCAACTCGATCTCGCGGCTCTGCCCCGGTTCGAAGCGCACGGCGGTGCCGGCGGGGATGTTCAGGCGCATGCCGCGGCTGGCGGCGCGGTCGAAGGTCAGGGCGTCGTTGGTTTCGAAGAAGTGATAATGCGAGCCGACCTGGATCGGCCGGTCACCGCTGTTGGCCACCTTCAGGCTGAGGGTGCGGCGGCCGACGTTGAGTTCGATGTCGCCGGGCTGGACCTGGTATTCACCGGGAATCATCAATGGGCTCCTTGGAGAATCTTGTAATAGAGGGCGGTCGGTTTGTAGCGGCCATTCGGGTCGCAGGCGTAGTCGGGGATTTCGCCGGCGCGGGTGTAACCCAAAGCCTTGTAGAAGTCTTCGGCGGGGGAGCCGGCTTCGGTGTCGAGGTAGAGCATGCCGCGTTTGTGTTGGCGGGCCGCGAGCTCAACGGCATGCATCATCTGTTGGCCCAGGCCGCGACGACGGGCATGTTCACGCACCAGCAGTTTCTGCACTTCGGCGCGGTTCAGCCCATTGGCTTTCTGGCACAACGTCAGTTGCACGCTGGCCTGCACCTGTTCGTCCTTGACCACCACCCAGAGCAGCACGTTGCCTTTGTTCAGGTTCTCCTGGACTTCATCGAAATAGGCTCGGGCCTGGGTCGCATCCAGATCCGCCATGAACCCGACACTGGCGCCATAGCCGACGGCGTCGAGCAGCAAATCAATCAAACCCTGACGATAGTGCGCAAAGCTTTCAACATTGACGCGGCGCAGTTGGGCGGCGTTCATGGGTATCACTCCTTGTGGGGACCGGGTGGCATTGCGCCCGGGTCGAGAATCAGTTGCATGAAGGTCAGGTCCAGCCAGCGGCCGAACTTGGTGCCCACCTGCGGCATTTGGCCGGTGACGACAAAACCGGCCCGCTCGTGCAGCCGAATCGAGGCGCCGTTACCGCTTTCGATGGCGGCGACCATCACGTGTTTGTTGCAGCCTTTGGCGCGTTCGATCAGCACTTCCATCAGTCGCGGCCCGAGGCCATTGCCCCGCTGGTCGTTGCGCACGTACACCGAGTGCTCGACCGTGTGGCGGAACCCATCGAACGGGCGCCAGTCACCGAATGAAGCGTAGCCGAGTACGCTGTTGTCGCCGTCGACGATCACCAGGATCGGATAGCCCTGATCTTGCCGGGCGCTGAACCAGGCCTGGCGGTTGCCCAGGTCCACGGCCTGTTCGTTCCAGATCGCCGTGGTATTGAGCACGGCGTCGTTGTAGATGTCGCGGATCGCTGGCAGATCGGCGTGCAGCGCATCGCGGATGTGGTAAGTCATGGCGCGGCCTCAGGCGATCGGTTGGTGAACGGTGACCAGTTTGGTGCCGTCGGGAAACGTCGCTTCGACCTGGATCTCCGGGATCATTTCCGGGATGCCTTCCATCACTTGTTCGCGGCTGAGCAGGGTGGTGCCAAAATGCATCAGCTCGGCCACGGTCTGGCCGTCACGAGCGCCTTCGAGCAACGCCGCGGAAATGTAGGCCATGGCCTCCGGGTAATTGAGCTTCACGCCGCGAGCCAAACGTCGTTCGGCCACGAGGCCGGCGGTGAAGATCAGCAGCTTGTCTTTTTCGCGTGGGGTCAGGTCCATCGTTTGGAATCCATAATCGGCAGTTAAAAAGTTCACTCGCCCTGTAGGAGCGAGGCTTGCCCGCGAAGAGGACGCCTCGGTTGAATTGGAAGACCACGTTATCGTTCTTCGCGGGCAAGCCTCGCTCCTACAGGGGATCGTGTTCAGGTGCTCCATATTCGTGGCGGGACGGCTTCTCGGCCAAGCAACGCAGGCCTGAGCAATCGCCACACATCGATCAGCCAGCCACGTGCCAACAGCGCTTCACTGGCCAGGCATCGAGCCACCAAAAGCCCCGGCAATTGCGTCAGATCCCCGCGCACGTCATTGGGCAGCGAGCGGCACTTTTCCAGTAATTCGCTATCAATTTCACCCGTCACCAGCAACGTCGCAAACACCGGTTGGCCATCCAGCCCTATCGGCGAATCCAGCAAACCATCATTGCCGACAATGCGCTGGCGTTCGTGCCAGAGCAATTGGCCGTCGCGACGGATATCCAGGTGCGCCTGAAAATGCCCGAGGTCAAAGCGCTCGCCACTGGCCGGGCGACCCAGCGCCACCACGTCCCAGTAGAACAACCGCGCATCGCCCTCAAGGTCGATGCGGGTGCTGAGTTCCGCCTGAGCATCGCTGAAGATAATCGTCTCTTGCGGCAACCACTCCAACGTAGCACCAGCGGCCACGCGCAGGTCGAGTTTCTGATAAGCCGGCCCGGCCGCGCGATACCACTTGGCGGCGCCGGGGCTGGTAATTTGCGCCCAGGCATCAGGGCCGACGCTGGCCGAGATGTCCAGCCGGTCACCACCGGCAATCCCGCCCGGCGGGTGGACGATGATGTGCTGGCACACCTCGGGGCCTTCGGCATACAAATGCTTCTGCACCCGCAGCGGGCCTTTGTGGCGGCGCTGCACCGGGCGCGTGCTGTCGCCGAAACGGGCGTAGCCCAGTTCCAGCTCGGCATGCCAGCTGGGGGTGAACAGCGTGATAGGGGCAGGTAAATTCATGATTTCTGATTATCGTCAGGAGGCTGCAGGTTAGATCGTAACCAGTCCACGGACACCTTCGGCTTCCATATTCTCGCCGCGCCCTTGTTGCACGATTTCGCCCCGGGACATGACCAGGTACTGATCGGCCAGTTCGGCGGCGAAATCATAGAACTGCTCCACCAGCAGAATTGCCATGTCACCGCGAGCCGCGAGCTGCTTGATCACCGCGCCGATTTCCTTGATCACCGACGGCTGGATGCCTTCGGTGGGTTCGTCGAGGATCAGCAACCGTGGACGACTGGCCAGTGCTCTGCCGATCGCCAGTTGCTGTTGTTGACCACCAGACAAGTCACCGCCGCGCCGCTGTTTCATTTGCAGCAGCACCGGGAACAGCTCGTAGATGAACGCCGGGACTTCCTTGGCTTCGGAGCCGGGAAAGCGCGACAGGCCCATCAGCAGGTTTTCTTCCACGGTCAGTCGGCCAAAGATTTCCCGACCCTGGGGCACGTAGGCGATGCCGGCATGCACCCGTTGGTGCGGCTTGAACGTGGTGATCGGTTTGCCTTCCCAGTTCACTGCGCCTTCTTTGGCTGGCAGCAAACCCATCAGGCATTTGAGCAGGGTGGTCTTGCCCACACCGTTGCGCCCGAGCAGGCAGGTGACTTCGCCGACCTTCACCTCAAACGTCAGGCCCCGCAGGATGTGGCTACCGCCGTAGTACTGGTGCAGCTTGTCGACTTGCAGCATGTTCAAAACTCTCCCTCAGTGATCGTTCCCACGCTCTGCGTGGGAATGCATCCCGTGACGCTCCGCGTCACCCGTGCGTAGGACTTGAGCCCTGCATTGTCAGCGGGACGCGGAGCGTCCCCGGCGGCATTCCCACGCAGAGCGTGGGAACGATCATCTCCACAGCTCTCAGCGACCGAGGTAGACCTCGATCACCCGCTCATTGTCCTGCACCTGTTCCAGCGACCCTTCGGCCAGCACGCTGCCTTGGTGCAACACGGTGACGTGGTCGGCGATCGAGCCGACGAAGCCCATGTCGTGTTCCACCACCATCAGCGAATGCTTGCCCGCCAGACTCTTGAACAGTTCGGCAGTGAATTCGGTTTCGGCGTCGGTCATGCCCGCCACCGGTTCATCGAGCAACAGCAGTTGCGGGTCTTGCATCAGCAGCATGCCGATTTCCAGAAACTGCTTCTGACCGTGAGATAACAAGCCCGCCGGGCGATTGACCGAGGCAGTCAGGCGGATGGTTTCCAGCACTTCGCTGATGCGATCTTTCTGCTCGCCACTGAGGCGAGCCCGCAGGCTGGCCCATACCGACTTGTCGGTTTTCTGCGCCAGTTCCAGGTTTTCGAACACGCTCAAGGCCTCGAACACCGTCGGCTTCTGGAACTTGCGACCGATGCCGGCCTGGGCAATCTGCACTTCACTCATCTGCGTCAGATCGAGGGTTTCACCGAACCAGGCTTTGCCATGACTTGGGCGAGTCTTGCCGGTGATCACGTCCATCAGCGTGGTCTTGCCCGCGCCGTTGGGGCCGATGATGCAGCGCAATTCGCCGACGCCGATGTACAGGTTCAGATCGTTCAGCGCCTTGAAACCATCGAAGCTGACGCTGATGTCTTCCAGGGTCAGGATGGTGCCATGACGGGTATTCAGGCCGGGACCGACGCGTTGGCCGAGGCCGATGGCGTCACGGCTGCTACCTGCATCTTTGTTGGGCTCTACGGGGAAAAACGCCGGTTCGAGCATGAATTCAGCCGTTGCAGTCACTCTCATTGCTCGCCCCTTTTCTTCAGCAGACCGATCACACCCTTAGGCAGATACAACGTCACGACGATGAACAGTGCGCCGAGGAAAAACAGCCAGTACTCCGGAAATGCCACGGTGAACCAGCTCTTCATGCCGTTGACCACGCCGGCACCGAGCAGCGGGCCGATCAGCGTGCCGCGACCACCCAGCGCCACCCACACGGCAGCTTCGATGGAGTTGGTCGGCGACATTTCACTCGGGTTGATAATCCCGACTTGCGGCACATACAGCGCGCCCGCCAAGCCGCACAGCACCGCGCTCAACACCCAGACGAACAGCTTGAAACCGCGTGGATCGTAGCCGCAGAACATCAGGCGATTTTCCGCATCGCGCAACGCGGTCAGCACCCGGCCAAACTTGCTTTGCGCCAGCCGCCAACCGATGAACAGGCTCGCCACCAGCAGCAACACCGTGGCGAAAAACAACACCGCACGCGTCCCCGGTTCAGTGATGCCAAACCCGAGAATGGTGCGGAAGTTGGTGAAGCCGTTGTTGCCGCCAAACCCGGTTTCGTTGCGGAAAAACAGCAACATCCCGGCGAAGGTCAGGGCCTGGGTCATGATCGAGAAATACACGCCTTTGATCCGCGAGCGGAAGGCGAAGAAACCGAACACCAGCGCCAGCAGGCCCGGCGCCAACACCACCAGACACATGGCCCAGAGGAAGCTGCTGGTGCCGGTCCAGTACCACGGCAATTCGGTCCACGACAGGAAGGTCATGAACGCCGGCAAGCCATCGCCCGAGGCCTGGCGCATCAGGTACATGCCCATCGCGTAACCGCCGAGGGCGAAGAACAGACCGTGACCCAGCGACAAGAGGCCGGCGTAACCCCAGACCAGATCCAGCGCCAGGGCGACGATGGCGTAGCAAAGGATTTTGCCCACCAGGGTTAGCGTATAAGCCGAGACATGAAAGGTGCTGTCCGCCGGCAACAACGACAGCAATGGCAACGCCAGCAGCAGGGCGAGGATTACCGCACCGACAGCAATCGTGACCTTGGGGCCGGCCTTTTGTGTGGCCGTGAGCAGCAGAGGCTGATTCATCAGTCGATCACCCGTCCTTTCAGTGCGAAGAGGCCTTGCGGACGTTTCTGAATGAACAGAATGATCAGCGCGAGGATCAGGATTTTGCCCAGCACCGCACCGATCTGCGGTTCGAGAATCTTGTTGGCTATCCCTAAGCCGAATGCGGCCAATACGCTACCGGCCAATTGACCGACACCGCCGAGCACGACCACCAGGAACGAGTCGATGATGTAGCTCTGACCGAGGTCCGGGCCGACGTTGCCGATCTGGCTCAGCGCCACGCCGCCGAGGCCGGCGATGCCCGAGCCGAGACCGAACGCGAGCATGTCGACGCGCCCGGTCGGTACGCCGCAGCAGGCGGCCATGTTGCGGTTCTGGGTGACGGCGCGCACGTTGAGGCCGAGGCGAGTCTTGTTCAGCAGCAGCCAGGTCAGCACCACCACAAACAAGGCGAACGCGATGATCACGATGCGGTTGTACGGCAGCACCAGATTCGGCAACACCTGAATCCCGCCCGACAACCACGCCGGGTTGGCCACTTCGACGTTCTGCGCGCCGAACACCAGGCGCACCAACTGAATCAACATCAGGCTGATGCCCCATGTGGCGAGCAGGGTTTCCAGCGGGCGGCCATAGAGGTGACGAATCACCGTGCGCTCCAGCGCCATGCCGATCCCGGCGGTGACAAAAAACGCTACCGGCAAGGCAATCAGCGGGTAGAACTCAATGGCTTGCGGGGCGAAGCGCTGGAACATCAGCTGCACCACGTAAGTCGAGTAGGCGCCGAGCATCAGCATCTCGCCGTGGGCCATGTTGATCACGCCGAGCAGGCCGAAGGTGATCGCCAGCCCCAACGCCGCGAGTAGCAGGATCGAGCCGAGGGACATGCCGCTGAACGCCTGGCCGAGCATTTCGCCGATCAGCAATTTGCGTTTGACCTGAGCCAGGCTGGTTTCGGCGGCGGTGCGCACATTGGCATCGGCTTCGACGCCGGGTTCGAGCAACCCTTCGAGGCGGGTACGGGCTAGCGGGTCGCCGGTTTCACCGAGCAAGCGCACAGCGGCGAGGCGCACGGCGGGATCGGTGTCGACCAGTTGCAGATTGGCCAACGCCAGGCTCAGGGCGGCGTGAACGGTTTCGTCTTTTTCGCCAGCCAGTTGCTGGTCGAGGAATTTCAACTGCGCCGGTTTGGCGCTTTTCTGCAATTGCTGCGCGGCGGCCAAGCGGATTTTGGCGTCGGCGGCGAGCAATTGGTGGCTGGCCAGCGCGGTGTCGATCAGACCGCGCAGGCGATTGTTCAGGCGCAGGGTTTTTGGTTGGCCATCGATGGTCAACTCGCCTTGTTGCAGGGCGTTGATCAATTCGATACGGACCGGATCGGGCTGCGCGGCCCAGGTTTCCAGAAGTTTTGCTTGCTGCACGGGATTGGCCGCGACGAAGTCTTCGGCGTCGCCGGCGTGGGTGGCCATCGGCAATAACAGCGCGAGGGCGAGGATCAAGCGGTAAAGGGTGGGCATAACGAGTGTCCTGTATTGATCGTTCCCACGCTCCGCGTGGGAATGCAGCCCGGGACGCTCCGCGTCCCAAAGCGGACGCAGAGCATCCGTTGAGGCATTCCCACGCAGAGCGTGGGAACGATCAGGCTAAGCGGGGTGAATCAGTTGCTCTTCACCGCATAGTCCGGCTTCTTGTCGTTACCCTGAATAAACGGGCTCCACGGCTGGGCGCGGATCGGCCCTTCGGTCTGCCACACAACGTTGAACTGACCGTCGGCCTGAATCTCGCCGATCATCACCGGTTTGTGCAGGTGGTGGTTGGTCTTGTCCATGGTCAGGGTGTAGCCGGACGGCGCGGCGAAAGTCTGGCCGGCCAGGGCTTCGCGGACTTTGTTGACGTCGGTGGACTTGGCTTTCTCCGCCGCTTGCGCCCACATATGGATACCGACATAGGTGGCTTCCATCGGGTCGTTGGTCACCGCTTTGTCGGCGCCCGGCAGGTTGTGTTTCTTGGCGTAGGCTTTCCAGTCGGCGACGAATTTCTTGTTCTGCGGGTTCTCGACCGATTCGAAGTAGTTCCACGCCGCGAGGTTGCCCACCAGCGGTTTGGTGTCGATGCCACGCAGTTCTTCTTCGCCCACGGAGAACGCCACGACAGGAACGTCGGTGGCTTTCAGGCCCTGGTTGGCCAGCTCTTTATAGAACGGCACGTTGGAGTCGCCATTGACGGTGGAGATGACGGCGGTCTTGCCACCGGCGGAGAATTTTTTGATGTTGGCCACGATGGTTTGATAGTCGCTATGGCCGAATGGGGTGTAGACCTCTTCGATGTCCTTGTCCGCCACACCTTTGGAGTGCAGGAACGAGCGCAGGATCTTGTTGGTGGTGCGCGGGTAAACGTAGTCGGTGCCGAGCAGGAAGTAACGCTTGGCGCTGCCGCCTTCTTCACTCATCAGGTATTCCACCGCCGGAATTGCCTGCTGGTTCGGCGCGGCGCCGGTGTAGAACACGTTCGGCGACATTTCTTCGCCTTCGTACTGCACCGGGTAGAACAGCAGGCCGTTGAGTTCTTCGAACACCGGTAATACCGACTTACGCGACACCGACGTCCAGCAACCGAACACCACGGCGACTTTGTCCTGCGTCAGTAATTGCCGGCCCTTTTCGGCGAACAGTGGCCAGTTCGATGCCGGGTCAACCACCACCGGTTCAAGCATCTTGCCGTTGACGCCACCCTTGGCGTTGATCTCGTCGATGGTCATCAACGCCATGTCTTTGAGCGAGGTTTCGGAGATCGCCATGGTCCCGGACAACGAATGCAGAATACCGACCTTGATGGTCTCGGCGGCCTGGACAGTCCAGGCCATGCCCATCGCGGCAATGCTTGCCGATAGTGTGAAAGCCTTGATCAAACTGCGACGCTTCATTGTGCGATCTCCATGAACGTTAAAGTTTTTTATGGTTGGCAGATGCGGACGACTGAAGGGTCTTTAGCAAGGGCTGTGCCCGGTCGGGGAAGGGCAAGGAAATGTCGTATTAGAGCGGTTGCGCGGGTTTGGCGGCGCACCATGAAGGACCGCGTTTGGCGCATGGGTGCAACGAGGTGCGCCACATTGGGGCGTAGGTGTCGTGCGCTGAATCTATGCACGACACAAATTCTGTGGGAACGGGCTTGCCCGCGATAGCGGTGTGTCATGGGCGGGGATGTTGAATGTGCCGCCGTCATCGCGGGCAAGCCCGCTCCCACAGGGGGAGCGGTCATTAACAAAATTTGTGAACGACACAAATCCTGTGGGAGCGGGCTTGCCCGCGATGAACGATAACGCGGTCTACGCCGGGTCGACGTTGTCCAGCGCCCGGTTCACCGCCAGCTCCGCGAGCATGATGACCTGCTGAATCGCCATCGCCGTATGGCGCTGCGGGCCGATCAGGTTGTTGGCGAAATCGCTGGCCAGGACACTCGCCGAGGCCAACGATTCACAGGCGTGGGCCAGCAGGCTTTCGGTGCCGGCATCCGGGGCAACCAGGAACAGGGTGCTGGGGCGGCGAGGTTTTTCGGTGTATTGCGCCGGGGGATCGAGGTAGTAGTCGAGGGCGCGCTTTATGGCTTCGCGATCTTTGAGGAGGTCGTCGTCGCGCGATTTTTCGGCTTCGGGAATGGTGATATCGATGGGTGGATCGGGAACAATTTTCTTACTCATTGAAACGTCCTCTAAGCAATTGGAACCATCACTTGTCGTTTCTCACGCGACGGAGTGGTGGCAGCTATGTGCGGGGTGAGAAACCGGTAGAGGACTAATTCCGGCCGGACCGAAGTCCGCCCGCACACAGCCGCCATAGGACATTGCAGGCAGCGGATAAGCTGGCGGCAATTATGGTGGTACCGGCGGTGGATTAAAACCTCTACCGGGTTCTCACACCCGATCGCTGAGTGTTCAGCGACAGCCCAAGACTAGAGGGGCCACGTCCGACGAACAACCTGAAAAAGGCGTGGGAAAGTTCCCTGTTTTGACACATCCGTTAAACATTCAAAAGCGCAACGCGGAGCGTCCCTGGCGGCAGGCACAGGATCGCAAATCCCTGTGGGAGCGGGCTTGCCCGCGATAGCGGTGGGTCAGTCATGGTGATGTTGAATGTGCCGCCGTCATCGCAGGCAAGCCAGCTCCCACAGGTGCAGTGGTTTTTTTGGAGATCAGCGGCGGCGCATCAAGCCGATGAAGAACAGCCCGCCGATGGCTGCGGTGGCGACGCCGATGGGCAAGTCTTCCGGGGCGATCACGGTGCGGGCGGCGACGTCCACCCAGACGAGGAACAGGCTGCCCAGCAACACGCACACCGGCAGCAACCGCCGATGCTCGGCCCCGACCAAACGCCGGGCAATGTGCGGCACCATCAGCCCGACAAACCCGATAGACCCACTGATCGACACCAACACTCCAGTCATCAGTGACGCAATCAAAAACACCCGCAAACGCACGGTGCGAGCATTCAGCCCGAGGGTCACAGCCGTCTGTTCACCGGCCATTAACGCATTCAACGGCCGCGCCATCCCCAGCAACAACACCAACCCGAGCAACACGCTGGCCGCTGGCACCGCGAGCAATTCCCAACGCGCCAGGCCAAGGCCGCCGAGCATCCAGAACATCACCGCCGAACTGGCGCGATGGTCGCCAAGAAACAGCAGCAAATTGGCAATCGCCATCATCACGAATGACACCGCCACGCCGCACAACAGCAGCCGATCAATGTCCAGCCGCCCATGACGATTGGCGATCATCAGCACGATCAACATGCTCAACAACGCGCCGATAAATGCCGCGATCGGCAAGGTCAGCAGGCCTACGATTTCACCAACATGCAGCACCACGATCACCGCACCGAGGGTGGCGCCAGAGGTGACCCCGAGCAGGTGCGGATCAGCCAATGGATTGCGCGTTACCGCTTGCAGCACCGCGCCAATCAACGCCAGACCGGCGCCCACCAGCGCGCCGAGCAACATGCGCGGCACGCGGATCAGCCAGACGATGTGTTCCTGGCCGGCGGTCCAGTCCGGAACACCGAAACCAAAAATCTTGTGCAGCAATATTCGCCACACCACATCCACCGGCACTCGCGCCGGGCCGAAACCAAGCGACACCACGCACGACACCAGCAACAGCGCGCCGAGGACGGTCAGCAACAAGGCATAGCGACGATTGATCATTCGCCGTGGAAACCCTTGGCCAGGGTTTCGACCGCCAGCACGTTATCGATCCCCGGCGTGGCCTGCACGTAAGGGATGACAATGAAGCGCTGGTTCTTGACTGCGTCCACCGATTGCAGCGCCTTGTTGTTCAGCAGGAATTGTTCCTTCTGCTCGGCGGTGACTTCGCCATAGTCGACGATCACGATCACCTGCGGATTGCGCTCGACCACGTTTTCCCAATTGACCCGGGTCCAGCTCGCCTCGACGTCGTCGAGAATATTGCGCCCACCGGCAGCGTCGATCAGCGCCTGAGGCATGCCGAGTCGCCCGGACGTCATGGCCCGGTCCTCACCACTGTCGTAGAGAAACACCCGAGGCTTGTCCGCCGGCAGATCCTTGCGCACCTCGGCGACTTGCGCCTGCATCTCGGCGATCACGGCATTTGCGCGATCCTGCACGTCGAAAATTTTCCCGAGGTTGCGCAGGTCGTTGTAGGTATCTTCCAGGCTGGCCGATGGACGCTTCATCACAAACGCGCAGGACTCGGTCAACTCGTAGACGTTGATGCCCAGCGGTTGCAGGGTTTGCGGCGTGAGATCGCCGCCGACGCGCATGCCGTAATCCCAACCGGCGAAGAAGAAATCGACGTTGGCGTTGAGCAGGGTTTCCACCGACGGGTACTTGGCTGCCAGCTCCGGGAAGCCATCGAGGATGGTCTGCATTTCGGGTGTCACCGACTTCCAGCCGGTCACGCCGCTGTAACCGGCCATCTGCGGTTTGAGGCCGAGGGCGAGCATCATCTGGGTCATGTTGATGTCGTGGCTGACCGCGTGTTTCGGCGCTTGCTTGAAGGTCACTTCGCGGTTGCAGCTCTGGACGGTCAGCGGGTATTTCGTGGCTTCGGCGAAGGCTTGGGCACTGCCCAGCAACAGAGCGACGCACAGTAGGGAACGCAAAGTCATGGTTGGGTTATCCAGGTGATTCGTGGGTAGCCGTGCAAGGGGTGGTCATCGATCAGGGCGTCGACGCCGAACACGTTGTGCAGCAGTTGTGTGGTCAGGACTTCTTTGGGTGTGCCGCTGGCGACGATGCGACCGTGATTGATCACGTACAGCCGATCACAGAAGGCCGCCGCCAGATTGAGGTCATGGATGCTCGCCAGCGTGCCGATCTGCAGACGCTTGACCAGTTGCAACAGCTCCAGCTGATAGCGCGGGTCGAGGTGATTGGTCGGTTCGTCGAGGATCAGCAATTGCGGTTGCTGGGCCAGGGAGCGGGCGAGGATTACCCGCTGTTTTTCACCACCGGACAGGGTGGCGAAGGCGTGGTCTTCGAAGCCTTTGAGGCCGACCGATTCCAGGGCGCGAGCCGCGAGTTTCCGGTCTTCAAGGGTATCGCCATCAAACAATCCTTTGTGCGGCGTGCGGCCCATGACGACTACTTCATCCACGGTCAGGCCGAAGGCGTCGGGGAATTCCTGCAACACTACGGCGATGCGTTGCGCGCACCAGCGTGAGGATTGCTTCCAGACGTTGTGATGGTCGAGCTTTACCTCACCGCGTTCCGGTTTGCTGAAACGATAGGCGCAACGCAGCAGGCTGGTCTTGCCGCTGCCATTGGGGCCGATCAACCCGACGAACTCGCCGGCGGCCACGTGCAGCGATGCGTCACGCAGCTGGAACTGGTGATGGCAGTGGCCGTGGCCCAGGGGTGTCCATGCGAGGTTGGTGAGGTTCAGCGAGGTCATTTCATTCCTGATGATCGTTCAAGTCAGCACACACCTGTGGCGAGGGAGCTTGCTCCCGCTCGGCTGCGCAGCAGTCGCAAAACCAGACAATGCGCAGTGTCAGAGAAAACCGGGGCGCCTGGTTTTGGGGGCGCTTCGCAACCCAGCGGGAGCAAGCTCCCTCGCCACAAGAGCATTCCATCTTTTAAAAGATGTAGTCGGCCGTGACAAAAAATGATCGCGGTTCGCCGAGGATCCATTGCTGCCCCTCATTGTATTGGCTTTGCGCGTACTGGCGGTCAAACAGATTATTCACCTGCAACCCCAGCGTCGTATTTCGCAGCGCCTTCCATGACAACGTGGCATCGACCACGGTGTAGCTCGGCAGCTCATTCTGGTTGGCCATGTCTGCGTAACGCGCATCGACATAGCGCACACCGGCTCCAGCTTTCAGGTCATCGTTGATCGCTTTGCTCAGCCACAGATTCGCCGTGCGCCGTGGCACGTCCACCGGGCGATTGCCGTTGCGCGACACTGGCACACCACTGACCACCTCTTCGAAGTCATCGTATTTGGCTTTGACGATGGCGGCGTTGGCCTGTAACTGCCAGGCGTGCGGCAGTTGCAGATCGAGGCTGGCTTCCAGCCCGTTGGACGATTGCTGGCCGACCTGTTGCTTGAGCGTCGGATTGCCCGGGTCATCGGTTAGTAGTTTCTTTTTGACGATGCGATAGGCCGCCAGGGTCCATTCCCCGCGTTGGTCCCAGAACATCTGCTTCACACCGATTTCGGTCTGCCTGGCGGTGGCCAGGTCATATTGCTGCTGGCTCGGGCTCAGGGAAATCAAACCGCCGACACCATCGGTGCTGGTGGCGTACTGGCCGTAGAGCGAAGTGTCCGGGGTCACGGCAAACACCAGGCCGGCCTTCCAGTTGTTGCCGGTCAGGGTCTTGTCGCTTTGGCTGCCATCGACCAGGTTGTCACGGTCCACATGCACATAGTCGCGGCGCACACCGGTCACCAGGGACCAGCGTTCGCTCAGCTGTGTGCGGTTCTCGGCGAAGGCCGACATTTGTCTGGTGGTGGACTGGAACTGATCGCGGTACGGGTCGGCACTTTCAAAGCTGCGGCGTTGCGGGTGATACAGGTCGACCGGTTGGCCATCGGGCAAGACGTCAGTGAATGGCGAGTTGCTGTCGAGCTGGAAGCGGATGCGGTTGTAATCGACGCCGGTCACGGTCTGGCTGTCGAGGCCGAACAGCGAGTGTTTGAAGGTGAAGGTCTGACGGTCGCCGACCTGTTCCTGCTTATGGCCGATGCCGAAATATCCGCTACGGCTGAGTTGTTGGGTGTCGCGGTCGAAGTTGTAGTTCTCGGCGTTCTGCCAGCGACGTTGGGCCTTGAGGTAATAGAGTTCGTTGCTCGAACTGATGTTCTCGCAAATCTGCCAGTCGCTGGTCAGGCGCGTCCATTGATCGTTGTAGTGCTGTTTGTCGTTGCTGACGTTGTAGTTCTTGTCTCGCAGGCTCTCTTTGAAGCGCCCGTTGATCAGCGGTGTGCCGAAATAATTCATCGGCTTCTGATCGCCGTAATCATGGGCCAGGGTGAACGCCAAATCGTCCGTCGCCTGCCAGCGCAGGGCGGCACTGATGAAGTCGCTGGATGAATCTCCACGGTCGATCCAACCGTTGCTGCGCAGGCGATTGAGGTTCAAGCGGAAGCTCAACGTATCGCTCAACGAACCGCCACTGTCGAAGGCCTGCTGCTGGCTATCGTAGGAACCGTAACCGAGGCGAACGTGGTTTTCGATCTCGCCTTCAAAGGGCTTTTTCGGGATCACATTGACCACTGCGCCAGTCGCGCCTTCGCCATACAGCACCGACGCCGGGCCGCGCAGCACATCGACCCGCTCCACCGACCAGGTGTCGACCGGGAAGGTCACGGTGCCCATGCCGGTGTACATCCGGTTGCCGTCGAACAACTGCATCACCGAACCCTGCCCGGTAAAACCCCGCGCCGACACCGACGTGCCGCCATCGCCGGGCGTACCGGTGCGGCTGATCCCGGTGCTGCGCGACACCGCGTCCTGGACGCTGCGATCACCACGCGAGCGGACCTGCTCGCCGGTCAGGCTTTCGACACTGGCCGGGGTTTCCAGCGACGTCAGATCAAGGCGCGAACCGGCGGTGGTCGGGGTGTTCAGGTTGACGGTGTCGTCGTCAAAGGCCGGTGCGGTGATGGTGCCGGTCGGCAGAGTCAGCGGCTGCGCTTGGGCGCTGTTATTCATCGCGAGCAGGCAGAGGCCGGACAAGAGGTACTTGTTCATCGAGGCGGTGAGTCACTTCTTCAAAAGAAAACCCGCAGCATCCGGCTGCGGGCAAGGCGGTACATTTGCGTTATACAGTAACACTAAAAATGACCGTGAGATAAGCGCCGGAAGTCTACAGATCCCTCTATCCTGCGCATCTCGCCTGTTTCATGATGAAGGTGAGGTGGATTCAGTTTGCCGGCTCAAGCGCGACAGCAGCACTCGATCCAGCACCCACACGACCACCAGCGAAGCCCCCACCAACGGAAACATCACTGCCAGCCCGAGCATGATGACCATCGCGGTTTTCCATTTCGGCAGGTCGTGACGCAACGGCGGTACACCGAACTTGCCCTGTGGCCGGCGTTTCCACCAGATCACTACGCCGCTGACGGCGCTGAGCAAAATCATCAGGCAGATCAGCAGCACGATGATCTGATTGAACGGGCCGAACATCTTGCCTTCGTGCAGCATCACGCCGACTTCCGTGGCCCGGGCGACATTGCTGTAATGCTTCCAGCGCACGTCGGCGAGGACGTCGCCGGTGTACTGATCGACATGCAGGGTGGCGTCGTTGCGCGGGTCGTCGGCGAACAAGGCGATGGTGAACACGCCGGTGGCCGTGGTGGGGAAGGTGATGCTGTAGCCGGGTGCGACCTTGCGTTGCACGGCGATGTTTTGCACGTCTTGCAGGCTGATGGTAGGCGCGGCCGGGCCGGCTTTAGTGCCGGTGTGAGCCATGTGTTCGGCGTGGTCGCCGGACATCGGCATCGGCGTGTTTTCCATGGCCCACGGCACGGTCTGGCGCGTGGCGCTGTTGAGGCTGCGGGCCTCGACGTCGGATTTGGGCACGTCATTCCACATGGCTACCGGGAAGCGGTTCCAGAGATCGGCGTATTGCTTGCCCCAGAACCCGGTCCAGGTCATGCCGCTGAGCAGCATCACCAGCAGCAATGCCGCGCCCCAGAACCCGGTCACCGCGTGCAGGTCACGCCAGAGCACTCGACCCCGACTGTTCAAGCGTGGCCAGAGAATCCCGGCGGACTGGCCGCGCGGCCACCACAAAAATACCCCGGAGACCACCAGCACCACACCCCAACCGGCGGCCAATTCCACCAGCCGATCACCGACGGTGCCGATCATCAACTCGCCGTGAATCGAGCGCGCGACTGCTTGCAGATTCTTTTTCGCGTCTTGCTCGCCAAGAATGTCGCCGTGGTACGGATCGATGAACACGTTCAGTTCATGACCTTCGTTGATCACCACAAATTGCGCACTGCGTTCAGCGTTGACCGGCGGCAGGTACTGTTTGATCTGACCTTGTGGGTATGCCTCTTTTACCCGTTTGAGCAGGTCGTCGGCGGCGACTGTGTGATGGGCAGCGGGGACGTTCAGCAGACTGCCGTACATCAACGGATCGAGTTGCGGTTTGAACAGGTAAATGATGCCGGTCAGGGCCAGCATCACCATGAACGGCGCGACGAACAGACCGGCATAGAAATGCCAGCGCCAGGCCAGGTTGTAGAAATTCGGTTTGGGCTGTTTCATTTAGAGTGCTCCGCTAGGCTTGGGTCTTTTGTTGTTGTCTGGTGACTGCTGCGCAGTCGTTCGCGGGCAAGCCTCGCTCCTACAGGTTCAGGTTGTTCGCAATAACCACATACGACACAAACCCTGTAGGAGCGAGGCTTGCCCGCGAAGCTCTTAAAAGCTCATATCCACCTTGGTCCAGAGCGTGCGCCCCGGTTCGTTGATGGCTTGCGGATCATTGGCCGGGAAGCCGAAACCGGCGTTGCCGGCCAGGTTCAAGTGTTCGGCGTAAGCCTTGTTAAAGAGGTTGTCGACGCCACTGCTGACCTTCCAGTTCTTGTTGATCCGGTACGCACCGTTGAGCGAGAACACGCCGAACCCCGAGCTCGTGTCGAAGTCTTTGCCAACCACGTTGCCCTTGTTCTGGTCGATACGGTTTTGCGCCGCAACCACCCGCCACAAGGCGCCGGCGCTCCAGTTGTCTTCGCTGTAGGTCAGGCCGAAACGGGCATCCAGCGGTGGCATCTGCGGCAGGGCGCTGCCGTCGCTGCTGTTCTTGCCCCAGGCGTAGGCCAGGGTCGCGTCGGCTTTCCAGTTGGCCGTCAGCTTGTAGGCCGCACCGAGTTCGCCGCCCATGATTCGCGCGTCGATGTTCTCGGCTTGCGAGGTCATGCCCATCATCCCCGGTGTGTAGTTGAACAGGATGTAGTCGCGCACCTGACCGACATAACCCGAGGCCCAGGCTTCGAGGTCTTCGGTCTTGTATTGCAGGCCGAAGTCGAGCTGGGTGGTTTTCTCCGGCTTGATCGAGTCGAACGCATTCACCGAACCGGCGGGGCCGGACTTGGGCGAAAACAGCTCCCAGTAATCCGGGAAACGCTGAGCATGACCGAGGCCCGCATACAACGTGGTCGGGCTATCGGCCAGGTCATGTTCGTAACGGACGAAACCGCTGGGTAAGGTGTCGGCGCGGGTGTCGTCGGCCGTCGGGTTTGGGCGGGCCATCATCCCGGAGCCAATGGTCTGCCGATAATCCTTGGCCGACGCGCGATCCAGTCGTGCACCGGTGATCAACCGATCACGGTCGGCGGCGTACCAGGTCAGTTCGCTGAACACGCCGTAGTTGTGGAAGTCGGCGTCCTTGTTGCGCGGCACATCCTTGTAGGCGTCGACGCCCATCGCGCTACGTTGGCGATGTTCGTTGGTCTGCGCATCCAGGCCGCTGATCAGTTGCACATCGGCCCAGCGCCAGGTGGCTTTGATCCGCGCGCCGAGGGTCCGGCGGTCAACGTTGGAGGCCATGGGGCCGGCCATCATCCCGGTGCCGGACGGCGTGCGCAGGGTGTAGTTGTCCATCACGTGGTCGGCGTAGTTGTAGTAGACCTGCGCCTCGACCTTATCCAGCACCTCACCGATGTTCGACTGTTCGAAGCGCAGGCCCAGGCTTTCGCGCAAGAACTGCGAACCGTCCATGCCGCGCCCGGCGTAACGGGCTTCGCCATCGCCCTTGCCGGCGGTCAGTTCCAGCAGCGTGTCGGCGCTCGGAGTCCAGCCGACAGCGACGTCGCCGTTCCACTTGTCATAGCGCGAGGGCACGGTGTCGTTGTTGCCGTCCTTGTAATCGTCGGAATGTGCGGTGTTGCCGATCACTCGCACGTAACCCAGCGGCCCACCGGCAGCGGCGTCCACCACTTTGTCGAAGCGGCCGTTGGAACCGGCCAGAATGCTGGCGTTCACCCGGGTGCCGAGTTCGCCGAAGCTTTCCGGCTCACGGTCGAACAGGATGGTGCCGGCCGATGCGCCGGGGCCCCAGAGCACGGTTTGCGGGCCTTTGATCACGGTGAGTTTGTCGTAGGTTTCCGGTGAGATATACGAGGTCGGCGCGTCCATGCGGCCGGGGCAGGCGCCGAGCATCATGCTGCCGTTGGTGAGGATATTCAGTCGCGAGCCAAACATGCCGCGCAGCACCGGATCGCCGTTGGTGCCGCCATTGCGCACCAGGGCGAAGCCGGGGATGGTTTTCAGGTAATCGCCACCGTCGCTGGCCGGCACTGGTTGGCGCGGGTCCTTGGGGTTGGTGACGATGGTCAGCGGCGAACTCGGCGCGATGGCGGTGATCACCGTCGGGCTCAGTTCTTCGGTGTGCTCGGCGTGTTCATCGGCCAGCACCATCGGTGCCAGCAACAAGCCGCAAAGAACGGCCGTGGCGTGCCTGAAACGAACGCGAGATTCGTTCAGGGCAAAAGAAGCCTGGGCAGCGCCCAAACGTGTGTCAGCAGAAAACCTGGACATGACAATTTCCATCGAACAGTCGTAAACGACACGGCCGGCAGCCTATGGCTGTCTTCTAAACCGTGTGAGATCGGAGGTGGGTGTTTACGCGACGATGGGTGGAGCGCGGGTGCGGGCACCGGGGAAGAAGGTTTGCCGGGCGTGGCCCAGGCGAGTGGCAGGAGTGCTGAAAGTGGTTGTCTGTGGACTGTCGAAGGCGACGAAGGACTGACCGCCAGTGAGCGCCGGGCAATTGAACAGCAGGCTGCAATAGCCGCATTTTTCCCAGAGTGCGTGATGGTCGGCTTTGGGGGGACAGTGCTCGGCGGCGGGTTGCGCGCCATGCTCCATGGCCGACATGTCCATAGGCATGTCCATCGACATGCTCATGGATACTTTCATCAACGCCGAGGTGCGTTGATCCATCGGCATCGACTGAGAAATCAGCGGGCCGATAAAGATCATCAGCATGGCGAACAGGCTGATCCAGCTGCCGCGCGTCAGGCTCATTGGCTGACGGCGGTGCACGGATGACCGGGTGCCAAGCGGGCGCATGGGCGTTTTCAACGTGGGCGATTACTGGGCGTGCATATGCTCATGCATGCCGTCCGGCGCCTTTTTCTGCACCGTGACATCGACTGTCACATCACCGGATTTTTCGAAGTGCATCGTCAGCGGGAAGCGCTTGCCGTCGCCCAACAGGCTGCGGTCTTTCAGCTCCAGCAGCATCACGTGATAGGCCATCGGGGCGAAAGTGGCTTCACCGCCAGCCGGAATCTCGACGCTGGGCACTTGCTGCATTTTCATCAGGTCGTTTTGCATCACGTGCTCGTGCAACTCGGCAACGCCTGCGATCGGCGAGTCGACGCTCAACAGTCGGTCGGCGGTTTTGCCGTTGTTGTGAATCACGAAATACGCCGCGACGGTGGGCGCGTTGGGCGGCAACTCTTGCGACCATGGATGGGCGATCTCAAGCTCGCCAGCCTTGTATTCGTGAGCATTGGCAAAACAGGCAGGCAGCAGCAATACAGCCAGAACGATGAGTTTGTTCAACATGGCAGTTCTCCAGAACGATTCAAAACGCAGGTCAATTGCGAGAAGGAATCACACCAGAGGGGACGCACGGGGGTTGAGACTCGGCCATTGCTGGCGCGGTGTAGGGGTGTCGAGCGTGGCAGGCGGCAGGCTTCGATTGGCCTCGAAACGCGCGAAATACAACTGCGGTACATGCCCCGGCAACGCCACCAACGGCGCGGAACCCGAGCAGCACCAGCAATGCTGCATGTTGGAATGATCGTCGCTCTGCGGAGCTTTCTGCTCGATATCGCCCAGGGAAATCGCCACCAGCCTGGTGC
This sequence comes from Pseudomonas sp. GM102, assembly GCF_000282555.1. Taxonomy (NCBI): domain Bacteria; kingdom Pseudomonadati; phylum Pseudomonadota; class Gammaproteobacteria; order Pseudomonadales; family Pseudomonadaceae; genus Pseudomonas; species Pseudomonas sp. GM102. The sequence goes on from NZ_AKJB01000146.1 coordinate 23,958, forward strand.
CGTTGGAAGAGCAGAAACTGCCCCACAGCAACTGTTCGGCCGGCGATTTCGCCGTCTGCGCCATCGCTCCGGACATCGGCATGGCGAGCATGTTGAACAGCACTGCAAAGCAGGCGATCCAGGCAAATGCGAGCCGTTGTCGGGACATGAGGACAGATCCGGTTGAGTGGGCGATCAGGCGCGGCTATTTAGCCTGATCAGGGGCGATAAGTAAAAAGGCCGCGTGCGGTGTGGTGTCGCAGCAGACTTTCAAACGAGTGTAGCGGTATCGTTTGGAAATGCCGGATGAGTTGCGGCTAGCCTACAACCCTGTGGCGAGGGGGCTTGCCCCCGTTGGGCCGCGCAGCGGCCCCAAAACCTGCACCCTGATTTTATCAGCCTGAACCGTGTCTACCTGTTTGCGACTGCTTCGCAGCCGAACGGGGGCAAGCCCCCTCGCCACAATGATTTATTCGTCCGTTAGATTGCGCTTCGCCAGTGCGGCCAAAACCTCATCCACTGCCCCAAACTCCCGCTCAACCCCCGGCAACATCGGCCGCTTCAACACCAGCACCGGTACTCCACGCTCCCGCGCCACTTCCAATTTCGGTTCGGTGGCGGTGCTGCCGCTGTTCTTGCTGATCAGCACATCAATCTGCCGACGCTCGAACAGTTCGCGTTCATCCTCGATCAGAAACGGCCCACGCGCGCCGATCACTTCGCAGCGCTCATTCCCGGGATAAACATCCAACGCACGCAACGTCCAGAATTGCTCCGGCGGGATTTCGTGCAGGTGCTGCAATGGCTCGCGACCAAGGGTGAACAGCGGGCGGCGGAAGGGTTTCAGCGCTTCGATCAACTCGGCCCAGTCGCTGACTTCGCGCCAGTCATCCCCGGTTTGTGGTTGCCAGGCCGGGCGTCGCAAAGCCCAGCACGCAATGCCGCTCAACTTCGCAGCGGTGGCGGCGTTCTGGCTGATTTGCGCTGCGTAGGGATGGGTCGCATCCAGTAGAAGGTCAATGCCTTCATCCCGAATGCACTGCGCCAGACCTTCAGCGCCGCCATAGCCGCCAACCCGAACCTGGCAGTTCAGGTCCGTCGGCACGCGACCGACACCGGCCAGGCTATAGATGTGTTCCGGCCCCAGGGTTCGGGCGATGGCCAGGGCCTCCGTGACGCCGCCGAGCAACAACACGCGCTTCATTGAAAAACTCCTGCATGGCCGACAATCCCGCCCTGGCGATCGATGGCGAATACTTCGACCTGAACCTGCGCTGGCACCACGCTGCGGGCAAAGTCCAGAGCGTGCTGACACACTGCGTCGCCGAGGGCGATCCCGGCAGCGCTGGCCATGGCCAACGCCTGTTGACTGGTATTGGCTTGGCGGATCGCCTGTTGCAACGCCTCATCCGCGCCGACCGCCGCGGCCCATTCGGCCAGTTGCGGCAGGTCGATGCTGGAATGGCGACTGTGCAAATCCATGTGCCCGGCCGCCAGTTTGCTGATTTTGCCGAAGCCGCCGCAGAGGCTGAGTTTATCCACAGGCACTTTGCGCAAGTGCTTGAGTACCGCGCCGACGAAGTCGCCCATTTCGATCAGGGCGATTTCCGGCAAGTCGTAGACCCGGCGCATGGTGTCTTCGCTGGCGTTGCCGGTGCACGCGGCGATATGCAGGTAGCCATTGGTTTTGGCGACGTCGATGCCCTGATGGATCGAGGCGATGTAGGCCGCGCAGGAGAAGGGCCGGACGATGCCGCTGGTGCCGAGGATCGACAGGCCGCCGAGAATCCCCAATCGCGGGTTCATGGTTTTCAGCGCCAGCGCTTCACCGTCCTCGACGTTCACCGTGACCTCGAAGCCGCCCGGGTAATCAAGCTCCTCGGCCAGCAGCGTCAGGTGGTCGGTGATCATCTTGCGCGGTACCGGGTTGATCGCCGGTTCGCCGACGTTCAGCACCAGCCCGGGCCGGGTGACGGTGCCAACGCCACGGCCAGCACTGAAGCGGATGCCCGGCTCGCGGTGCAGGCGCACCTGGGAAAAGAGCAGGGCGCCGTGGGTCACGTCCGGGTCGTCGCCGGCGTCTTTGATCGTTCCGGCTTCGGCGCCGTCATTCATCAATCGACAGAATTCCAGGCGCATCTGCACCCGTTTGCCTTTGGGCAGAATGATCTCGACGGCGTCTGCTTCCACGCCACTGAGCAGCAGGCGTGCCGCCGCGAGGCTGGTGGCGGTGGCGCAGCTGCCGGTGGTCAGGCCGCTGCGCAGCGGTGCGGGTTGTTCGGCGGTTTCGTCACGCATCGAGGGGTTTCGTCACGTCTAGCAAGGTAATCGGTAGCGCCTGACGCCAGGTGTCGAACTCGCCCAGCGGTTGCGCCTGAGCGACGTGGATGCGGGTCAGTTCACCGCCATGCCGTTCGCGCCAGGCCATCAGGGTCACTTCGCTTTGCAGGGTGACGGCGTTGGCCACCAGTCGACCGCCGGGTTTGAGATGCGCCCAGCAAGTATCGAGCACGCCTTCGCGGGTGACGCCGCCACCGATGAAAATCGCGTCCGGGCGTTCGAGTCCGGTCAGGGCTTGGGGTGCGCTGCCGCGAATCAATTGCAGACCGGGTACGCCCAAGGCATCGCGGTTGTGTTCGATCAACAACTGCCGACCTTCATCCGCTTCGATGGCCAGCGCCCGGCAGCTCGGATGAGCGCGCATCCACTCGATGCCGATCGAACCGCTGCCAGCGCCGACGTCCCACAGCAGTTCGCCGGGGATCGGGGCGAGGCGCGCAAGGGTGATGGCGCGCACATCGCGCTTGGTCAGTTGGCCGTCATGCTGGAAGGCTGAGTCCGGCAGGCCGGCCAGTCGCGACAGGCGTGGCGTATTAGGTTCGGCGATGCATTCGATGGCGATCAGGTTCAGATCGGCGATCACCGGCTTACTCCAGTCGTTGGCAACACCCTCGATGCGTCGTTCGGCGTCGCCGCCCAGACGTTCCAGCACGGTGAGGCGACTCGGCCCGAAACCGCGCTCACACAGCAGCGCCGCGATGGCTGCCGGACTCTGGCCGTCGTTGCTCAATACCAGCAAGCGCACTCCACTGAACAGATGGGCGTTGAGCGCGGCGACGGGGCGGGCGACCACCGACAGAGTCACCACATCCTGCAGCGGCCAACCCAGGCGAGCGGCCGCCAGCGACACGGAAGAGGGGGCGGGCAGGATCAGCATTTCCGCGCCGGGCAGTTGCCGCGCCAGGCTGGCGCCGACGCCAAAGAACATCGGGTCGCCGCTGGCCAGCACACAGATCGGCTCGCCACGCAGTGCCAGCAATGGTTCAAGGGAAAACGGACTAGGCCAGAGCTGGCGTTCGCCGCGAATGCACACGGGCAACAAATCCAGTTGCCGCTGGCCGCCGAAGATCCGCGAGGCGCCCAGCAGGGCGCGCCGGGCGTTTTTGCCCAGGCCCTTGAAGCCGTCTTCACCGATACCTACTACTGTCAGCCAGGGTGACATCTGCCGTCCTCAAAAAAAGTCCACAAACGGACTGTTCCGACGGGCAGGCTTTTCATGCCGTCGGACAAAGCAGGCATAATACCGCGCCTTCGCCCACGAAGCGCCTTTCCCACACAGCCGGTCGCCCCTTTGAACGAACGCCCGATGTCTACCGCCTTACGCCCCTCGGCCTGCCCGGGGTTGCTGCGTATCGTCCCGGCGCTGGATGGCGGCATCTGTCGGATCAAATTGAACGGCGGCTCGATCAGCGCTGCCCAGGCTGAAGCGGTGGCCAGCGCGGCCGAACGGTTTGCCGGGGGCGTGATCGAGGCGACCAATCGGGCCAACCTGCAGATTCGCGGGATCGGCAGCGAACAGACGGCACTGATCGACAGCCTGCTCGCCGCTGGATTGGGCCCGCGTACCGCGGCGGGCGATGATGTACGCAACCTGATGCTCAGCCCAAGCGCCGGGATTGATCGGCACATGCTCTTTGACACGCGTGCGCTGGCGGAACAGATCCTCACCACCCTGCAAAGCCATGAGCGTTTTCACGAACTCAGCGCCAAGTTTGCCGTGCAACTCGACGGCGGCGAAGGTTTGGCAATGCTCGAGCATCCTCATGACCTTTGGTTGAGTGCCGTTGAGCAAGAAGGCGAGTGTGTGCTGGCCTTCGGTCTGGCGGGTTGCCCGACCCAGACTCCGTCGGGCGCGGTGCGACTGGAGGACGGCCATGCGCTGGTGATCGCGGTGCTGGAGCTATTCCTCGACCTGGCGCGTCCGGACCAGACGCGCATGCGCCACTTGCTGACCGAATACCCGGTTGCCGGGTTTGTCGCTCAAGTGGCCGAACGTGTGCCGCTACTGTCCATCGTGAGCGGGTCGCGCGTTACGAACTCGAGCGTTCTACACATCGGCGCTCATCCTCAGCGTGAAACCGGCCGTGTCTATGTCGGCGCGACACCGCCTCTGGGCCGACTCGATCCCGCCATGCTCCGGGGCGCCGCACAACTGGCCCGCGAACGAGGTGACGGCAGCCTGCGTTTCACACCTTGGCAAAGCCTGCTGCTGCCAGATATCCACGAAGACGACGCCGCTCAAGTTATCCACAGCCTGGAAAATTTGGGCCTGCGCTGTTCAGCGGACGATGCCTTGGCGCATCTGATTGCCTGCACCGGTTCGGCGGGTTGCGGCAAAGGCCTGTCCGACACCAAAGGCGATGCGCTGCAACTGGCGACGTTGTTGCAACGCAATGGCCAAGTCTTTGATGTGCATTTGTCTGGCTGCGCGCGTTCCTGCGCGGCGGCACACATCACGCCAGCGACTTTGCTGGCAGTCTCACCCGGTCACTACGACCTCTATTTTTTTGATGCGGCGCAGCCGGGCTTCGGCGCGCTGCACGCACGCAATCTTACTATTGAAGCGGTCGCAGCCTTGCTCGACGCCCGCTCACGGAGCCCCCTTGATGCTTGATTACATCCGCGACGGTCAGGAGATCTATCGCAACTCCTTCGCGATCATTCGCGCCGAGGCCAACCTCGAGCGCATCCCGGCCGATCTGGAGAAACTCGCCGTGCGGGTGATCCACGCCTGCGGCATGGTCGAGGCCATCGACGGGCTGCAATTTTCCGAAGGTGCGGGCAAGGCCGGGCGTGATGCGCTGGCGGCTGGCGCGCCGATCCTGTGCGATGCGCGGATGGTCAGTGAAGGCGTGACCCGTGCGCGTTTGCCCGCTAACAATCCGGTGATTTGCACTCTGCGCGACGACAGCGTCCCGGAGCTTGCCCGCGAGTTGGGCAACACCCGTTCCGCCGCCGCGCTGGAACTGTGGCGCCCGCACCTGGAAGGCAGTGTGGTGGTGATCGGTAATGCGCCGACCGCACTGTTTTATCTGCTGGAAATGCTCGACGCCGGCGCGCCGAAACCGGCGCTGATCCTTGGCTTCCCGGTGGGCTTCGTCGGCGCCGCCGAATCCAAGGCGATGCTCGCGGCGGACAGCCGTGGCGTGCCTTTCGTCATCATGCAAGGCCGGCTGGGCGGTAGTGCCATGGCCGCCGCCGCCGTCAACGCCCTCGCCACGGAGATCGAATGATGCAGCAACCTGGACGTTTGATTGGCCTGGGCGTCGGCCCCGGTGATCCGGAACTGATTACCGTCAAAGCCTTGCGCCTGCTGCGCGAATCGCCGGTGGTGGCGTACTTCGTCGCCAAGGGCAAGAAAGGCAACGCCTTCGGTATTATCGAAGCGCACCTGCAGGACGCACAAACCCTGCTGCCGCTGGTTTATCCGGTGACCACCGAAGCGCTGCCGGCGCCGTTGTCGTACGAACAAGTGATCAGCGATTTCTACGATGCGGCTGGCGAACAACTCGCCGCGCATCTGGACGCCGGCCGTGACGTGGCGGTGATCTGCGAAGGCGATCCGTTCTTCTACGGCTCTTACATGTACCTGCACGATCGTCTGGCCGAACGCTATGAAGCCGAAGTCGTGCCGGGCGTCTGCTCAATGCTCGGCGGTGCGTCGGTACTGGGTGCACCGCTGGTGTATCGCAATCAGAGCCTGTCGGTGTTGTCGGGCGTGTTGCCCCACGAAGACCTCAAGCGGCGATTGGCCGATGCCGATGCGGCGGTGATCATGAAACTGGGGCGCAACTTCCCCAAGGTCCGTCAGGTGCTCGAAGAACTCGGTCTGGCGGAGCGTGCGCTGTACGTCGAGCGCGCGACCATGGCCAATCAGAAAATCGTGCCGCTGGATCAGGTCGAGCCGATGTCCTCGCCGTATTTCTCGCTGATTATCGTTCCCGGTGAAAGGTGGCAAGGCTGATGGCCCACTCCGCTCCTGCGATTGTCATTCTCGGCAATGGTAGCCTCGCCACCGCGCGCAAGATTGCGCAGCTGTACCCCGGCGCATTGATCCATGGGTTGTCCGAACGGGTCGACGGCGCGGACCGTGTTTATCACGAGTTCGGCGTAACCCTGCGCGAACTTTATCAACAGGACACGCCAATCATCGCGCTGTGCGCCGCCGGGATTGTGATCCGCACCCTGGCGCCGTTGCTGCTGGAAAAAGGTGCCGAGCCACCGGTGCTGGCCGTGGCCGAAGACGGCAGCGCCGTGGTGCCGCTGCTCGGCGGCCTTGGTGGGGTGAATGTCATGGCGCGCGAGATTGCCGCCGGCCTCGACGTCGCGGCGGCGATTACCACCAGCGGTGAGCTGCGTTTCGGCACGTGCCTGCTCAATCCCCCCAGCGGCTATGCCTTGGGCGATCTGGAGCTGGGCAAGCGCTTTGTCTCGGACTTGCTGGCCGGTGAACACGTGCGCATCGAAGGCGCTGCGCCCTGGTTGGCGCAAGCACAGTTACCGCAGGATCCCGAGGCTCATTTGTCGATCCATGTCGGCAGCGCCGAACGGACGCCAGCCGCCAATGAACTGTTGATCTACCCGCGCAGTGTGTTGCTGGCGGTCAGCGCCAGTGTGGCGGATTTGCCCCAGGCGATTCGCGCGGCGCTGCGTCAGGCGCAAATCGCCGTTCAATCGCTGGCGTGCTTGCTGGCGCCGGTCACGGAGATGGCCAACCCGACGTTGCGCGAAGCGGCGCTTGAGTTGGGTGTGCCGCTGCGCTTTGCGTCACCCACCAGCGATGCCAGCGAGTTGGCTCGCGAGGCTATTCCCGGCGCGACGATTATCCCGATCGACGCGAACCTGGCGCTGGCAATCGTCGAACAGCCGCTGAACGTTGCGCAGATCGGCCAGCCACGCGGGCGACTGGCGGTGATCGGCCTGGGCCCGGGCGCTGCCGAACTGATGGTGCCTGCGGTGAAGGCCGAACTGGCCAGGGCCACTGACGTGCTCGGTTATGAAACCTATGTGCGCATGGCCGGCCCGTTTCGCCCGGATCAAGTGCTGCACTGCACCGACAACCGCGAAGAAATGCAGCGTGCCCGTCACGCCTTCGAACTGGCGGCCCAGGGGCGGTCGGTGATTGTGGTCTCGTCCGGTGACCCCGGCGTGTTCGCCATGGCGGCCGCGGTGTTGGAAGCCTTGCATGAGTCGAGTGACCCGGCCTGGCACAGCGTCGATCTGGAGATTCTGCCGGGGGTTTCCGCTTCGCTGGCGACGGCTGCTCAGGCCGGTGCGCCGTTGGGGCATGACTTCTGTGTGATGTCGCTGTCGGACAACCTCAAGCCGTGGTCGATCATCGAGAAGCGTCTGGACCTGGCCGCCGAAGCCGATCTGGCGCTGGCTTTCTATAACCCGATATCCCGTTCGCGGCCTTGGCAGTTGGGCCGTGCTCTGGAAATCGTCGCACAGCACCGTACGCCGCAAACCCCGGTGGTTCTGGGTCGTGATATCGGTCGGCCCGGCCAGACGCTGCGGGTCACTACCCTCGGCGCGCTCACGCCGGAGCAAGTGGACATGCGCACCATGGTGCTGATCGGCTCGTCCACCACGTGTGTGTTCCCCCGCGCCGAAGGCGGCGACTGGGTGTACACACCGCGCTGGTATGGCAACAAACCCCTCTGCTGAACTCTGGCGGCCCGCTCGGGCCGCCTCCATCACCTCAGTCCGTTTTTTCCCCTCGATTGTTTCGGCATTTATGCGCGTAAGCCTATTCGATTGTTTGAGTGGGATTTTGTCGTCTGTCACGAAGAATTTTTGTTCTGCCTTGTAGGAAGTTCTACTTTGATGCCAGGATTTTTCAGGGTATGACGAATCATGAATTCAGGCGGTTGTTATAAGGTCGGGGCTATAAAGGGTTTCCGGGGTTCTGACTTGTGCGTCATGGGTAAACGAATAAAAGTGCATAAATCTGTAACGCGGAATGTAGTGTTTGTTTTGTAATTAATTGAATTCCTTATTGCTTGAGTTGCATCGGGCGGCGGGGTAATTTTAATTGGGATTTGTTGGTGTTAGTTGGTTGTTTAGGAGTTGTGCGGCGCTTTAGTGATGGCTGGCACTTGGTCGGACAGCTACACTTTTTTGTTCTGTTTAAATCAGGTAAAGGCCCGAGTGGTTGCACTTGAGACGTCATCATTGTCTAGAGTCGAACCCGGCTGTTTGTACACAATAAATGGAAGTGTTGTTTATGAGTGAATCTAAGTTTTCGTTTGCGGGTGGCTACGTCAATTTTGTGGATTTGTTCAAACGGGTGGATCTTGAACAGGCATTAATATCGCACAAGGGCACTGATCAATATGATGCGGTGTTTCGCTATTACTTGGGTTGTATCGATTCGCTGGGTTCTCCACAACTGTTGGAGCCGTTAGGACTGCTAAAGCAAGCATTGGGGGCTTTGGAGGGAGGTAGCCGCCGGCGCCGTGCGGCAGAGTCGGCGCCACCTTTGAGTGGTGGTGCCGAGGCTGATGATTTGGCGCAAATCTACAACAAAGTAGAGGGATTCGAAGCGCGTCTGCACAACAGCCTTGAGCAACTGAAGACTTCTGCCACCGAAGTGCCGAAAAATCTGCATTTTGTCTGGCTGGGGGGCGGCGTCGGGGCGATTCAGCGTGACTACATCAATATTTGGAAGCAGGTGATGGCCGCAGAGGGCTATCACCTCAATCTCTGGTACGACAGCGACGCGCTGCTGGCCTATGAAACCAACCGGGTCATTGTCGAAGCCGCCAAGGCCGACGCCATGCTCAATGGCGGGCAAACCAGTACTGACGCGATTGAGCTGGGCGACAGCTATGAAGAACGCGCCATCGTTCTGAAGCAGCAAATGCATGCACACATTACGCAGGCCGTGGAAAACGGCGGCAGCGCCGATGACGCCAGAATCGATTTACTGGTTCGAGCCTACGGCCAGGATGAGGTGCGACTGAGCACCCTGAGGAGCGATAACCGGCTCAGCTTCTCGGCATTGGCCGGGGGTGGTCTGGCACTACGCGATCTTGCCATTGGTGAGGCACCGCTGCATTTGCAGGATATCTACAAGCGCGAGATCAGCCTGCGGGGCAATTTTGCGGCGGCCTCTGACATCGTGCGCGCCGAGGCTTTGGTCGCCGAGGGCGGCAGTTATACCGATGTCGATAACCTGCCACCGTTGTTGGAAAAACTGGGTGAGGTAGACATCCGTGCGTTCAAGACAGACGCGCGCCTGGGCGTGCTCCAGTTGATGCTTGATCGCAATCCTGAATGGATGCCTGGCCGTCAGGCATTGCGCAGTCGATACACCAACTACTTCGAACAGATCCCATTGGAGCATCGCGAGGCACTCGAGCATTTCGCCAGCAGCCAACCCGAGCTAAGTCGTGTTTTTCGTCCCCCGGTGGAGCGTTTGGTTCAACCGGACGGGCTGCGAGCTGTCGCCGTACAAAATAGCTTGAGCAACGCTTTCCTGATGGCCCATCCCGGGTCAGCGATGCTCAAAGCCGTACTCGAGCGTTACAGGCTCAATTATGAAATCGTCGATGCCACGGCCCACTTGGCCGATGAGCAAAACATTGCCCTCACCGATGCCGAGGCCATGAGCGGCCTTGCGCTGCAGGCCGCGACGCAGGTTTTCGGTGCTCTGCATGAGCTGTCGCCGGAAGAAGAACTGGCAGCGTCTTTTCTGGTTCAGGCTGCTGCCACCTACTACAGCGACGGCATCCGCCCCCAGAGCGAGGTGACAATCTACCTGACCGGGCCTGCTGCCCTGCGCGAGGGTATGGCGGATTACGAAAGGATGCATTTTACGCCTCAAATCGCTAGAGAGTGGCGTGCGGAGGTTGCCATCCCGGCCATCGCCACGGTCAACGGGGCTACCGAGGAGGAGCTGGATCACTCCTGGAAAGAGAACGAAAGTGACACCGGGCAATGGCTGGACAACGAGAAAAAACGCTGGCAAGAAGGGCGGTTCAAAGCCCGTTACGCGGGTGATCTGGCGCAGTTGCTCAAATACCGGACCCTCGACTTCGAGGAAGGCTGGCCGGTGATCGAGGGACGCCATGTGCTGTCCACCGACCTGTTGCAACATCTGGCCGATGAGCTGGGCGAGCCGTTCATGCGGATGATGAATCGTGGCCACAACGGTGCGGTGACCTTCGACAAGGCCATACCACTAAGCTTTGATGAGCGTCAGTTGATCCTCGCTCAAAGCGACGCTGCGCTGCCGCCTGCATCGTTGAGCGATCCGCAGACGCAACAGCTGTCGCTCGATACACTCCTGAGCGGACTCGCCAAGGGCTCTGTCGAAGTCGCTCGGTTGAGCCCCATGCAGCGTCTGCTGCTCGGTGCCTTGACCGGTGCGCAAGCATTGGATAATCGCAGCTTCGACGCGGTTCGCCCGCAGCTGGATAACCTGGCCAACAGCTTCGGCGAACCAGGGACGTCGGGCCGCTACGCGACGATCGAACACGCACTGTATCAACGCCAGGTTCCGGCGTTTCTGGCTGGGCTTGCCAGCCCTCTCGATCATCCGCCAGCGCTTTCCGAGACCGCCCTGGGGCTGAAGAAAAACGCGTTGGAGCAACCTTTGACGTTGCGCCAGTGGGGCCAGCAGGTCGCCCGAATCCAGCAGGTAGCGAAACTTGAATACCGTGACCAGATTGTTGAGCACCTCGGTGTAGTTCTGGACGGTTTTGAAGCGGGCACCGTCAAGCTGGTACCGCAGGATTTACTGCTACAGGGCGCTGGTGACAGGGTGGGTGGGCGTTGTTATCCACTGGCACTGGTAATGGCGGCTGCCTTGTCAGAGGGGAAGGCTGCGGCCAACATTCTGCGCGAGCGATTCTATCTGGGGGTTATCGAGCCTGAGGGGAACGATTCAGCGATTTTTCTGCACAGCCTGGAGGCGTTGCGCGGTGTGCAGATCAGCGAGGTGGGCAACGCGCTGGCGCGTTCGGATCTGAATCAGGTCGTGGACATTCTGCAAGCCAGAACTGCGACCAGTACGCTGATGCTCAACTCCGATAATCACGCCATGCTGGTGGCCAAAACCATCGAGGGCGAACGCAGCACTTATCACTTCTACGATCCGAATTTTGGCGTATTCGAGTTCGAACATCCGACCCTGTTCAGGCAGGCGTTGGAACAGTTCTTCCTCCGGCAGGGGATGGCCAGGCATTACGCGGCCTATGGCGATGCGGCGCGTCCGACCTTCGATCTGATCGAACTGGAGGGCACGCGGGTGTCGGGAGTGGCATTGCCTGGGGCAACTCCGGTCTCGAAACTGCTGCAACCCGGCACGTTGGCGGGACAGTCGCAACGCCCGGTCAGGCAGCGTCTGGCCAGTGCCCGTGGACAATCATTGATGAGTAACCCTCGCCTGGGCAGTTGTCTGCTGGCGCTGGACAGTCATTGGTGGGCGCAACAGATCGCGCAAGTGACGACCCGCCTCCGGCAGCAGAATCAACTGGCACCACAGCTTGTACCGCTGTTCGAAACCCTGGAGATCACGCCGGACGGGATGTACCGGATGAGCCTGATCGATCCTGCAAACCCTGAGCATGTGGTACGAGTCATCACCGAGGACCATCGACTCTTACGCATTAAAAATTACCTCTCGGAACGTTTTTCAGCCTTGGCCAACAAATCGTCCGCCCCGGGCGATCCTGTCGATCCCACCGATGTTGGTAGCGTCCACACCCTGAACGCCGGCTTCGCCATACAAGCGCTGATGAACGCATTGAGAGGGCAGGAAGGGCCTGACCGGCCGCTGACCCTGGCTGTCCGGTTACACGCCTATGTCAATTACGCGCAATTGGTGCATGGCAACGTGGTCGATGTAGCGGGTCTGGTAAGCCTGGTTCGGCAGGCACTGGTTGAAGAGAAACTGATCGCCCATACCGTCGCGCCAGTGGTCAGAGCGGCTGTGGGGCCGAGCGTAGGCGAAGCGACAGGGGGACTGTTGCAGCTGGCGAATGTCGGGTTCGACATCTACCAGTTGGCGACTGCGCAAAGCGATGTCGAACGTGCCCGGTTCGGGACGCAACTGACTTTCGACTCGGCCAGTCTGGTGTTGTCGGTGGGCGCTTATGCTGTCGGCGTCACAACCGCTGGGGCGTTTCTGGGCGGGGCAGCGGTGATTCTGGCAGGGTTGGCGGTGGGGGTGGCGGCACTGGCTCAGGGTTTTGCTGTCATTGCCGAAGAAGCCAAACAGGTCGGGCTGTTTTTCGATGAAATCGAGAAGGCCCATCGTCAAGGCTATCGATTCGACAGTGCTTTGGCCGCGTGGGTACCCCGCTCATCGCTGATCGTCCAGACGCTGGATCTGGCCGCCGGCAAACTGCTGCTCGACAGCCCCAAGCTGTACCCGCTGCGCGACCATTTTGGGGTGCCGACCTTTGATGGCGATTACGAACGGGCGATCAATATTCGTCGAGAACTGAATCTGCCTAGCCAGATAAAATTCACTCCGCACACCGGGCAGGTCATTGTGCTGCCCTGCACACCGCAAACCTGTTATGGCTATGAGTACAAGGCGCTGCCCTTCGCTACGCTGCGCCATGAAACCGGGTTCGACACGGCCCGACGCCTGGAAAAAAGGAAAGCGGATGGCGGCCGTCTGTTTCTGTTTTCCTTCTATTCATTTCCCAGCGAGTACATCCTTTATCGCCTGTTCCCGGTCTATCGACCAACAGTGATCAATGTGCTGCTCGATGCCGTCGAGCGCTCACTGGTGGTGCCTGTTCTGCCCCCGATCTGGCACGGAAAAGTCACCTATCAGATCCGGGGAGCCGGCAAGCAATGCGCGTTGGTGCTCAATCCTGGGGTGAGCCTGACACTCGAGTCAGCCAGCGGCACCTCGCGATGGGTGCTGGAGGCGTCTTGGGCCAGTGAGCAAGACGTTGTTCTGGGGGGGGCGGCAGGCCTGCAGATCGGCACCGTCAAGGTGGAGTTCACAGGCAGAGGTCTTCACGACGTCCTGATCCGGATCGCCAACAATCAGCTGTTCCAGCTTGCGCGCGCAAAACAGCAGATGAGCCTCGTTGAGCAGGATGTGCCATTGGGCATGGATCGGCAGGCATTGCAGGAGCATTTCAAGGTTCTGGCTCGAGAACATCGTTTGGTGATGCCGTATACGCCGGTTCACCACTATCTGATTCCGTTCGAGAAACCGGACGAGCCCCGGTACACGACGGCCTGGTACGACGCGAAGGAGGATCGTTTCCTGTACATCCGTAGCGAGGAGGTAGGGGCCGCCGATGAAGCACTGCTGGGGACGGTGGCAAGCGGCTACGCCTATTTCTACGAACCGCAGAATTACGAAATATGGCAAGTCGACGCGGTAACCGGGCTGCTCAGTCACCGTTATCGGTTGCTGCTCAAAAACACGGCAGCCATCATCACGAGCGTCGAGGCAGATGCGCAGGGGGTGATTCACGTCGTACAGGAAATCGCTCGCGAGAATCAGAGCAGCGATGTACTGGTCTACGTGATCCATGACGGGCAACTGCTGCTGAGTTCGGTCACCCGTGACATGGATCCGGCGCTGGAATCGGTTTTCAGTGCCAGCGACACACTGGCCGACTGGTCGCAGGTACTGGGCAGCTATTACACCTTTACGCCTGTCACTGCCGAGGCCTTTGTCACTGTCGACTGGCAGCCGGCGCCCTTTGTTTCGGTCTGCTGGAAGTTCGACGCGAACACACGGGACATGGCCTGGGTTCGTCACAGTGACCACCTGATCATCCGTCCCTCTCCATGGCTTCATCGTGGGCGCGGCTGGGCCGATTCGATCAAGAACATGACTGATCTGACATTGCTCACACCGGCGGACGGCAGCGATGTGTTTGTCATCTACGACAGGCTCAAGCAGCAGCTGTGCCGCAAGCAGCGCACCCTGGTGGCGGGCAAAGGGCATTGGTCCCATACGTGGGAACAGCCCAGGGAGCTGGAGAATGTCGTGGCTGTCGAAGGTGGGTACCTGGCGCTGGCGTCGCAGGGGCTGTTCTTCAACCTGACGCCCCAGGGTTATCTGGAGCTGGGCGGTCTTGGCGAGTCGTGGTTCAAGGATCGGATGCACTGGTGGTCCGCATTGGAACCGCTTGCCCGGCAACACGCGGTCGAGCGTTTTGCCCTGGTCGGCCTGAGCAACTTCAGCGGCGACGCGAGGTTGTGCGCCTGGTACGTCGGCAATCGATTGTTGCTGGCTGATCTGGGCCATGGAAAAGAAGTGCGCCTGCTCAGCATTACCCCTGATAGCGAGGCGGCCTGGTTATTCGATGTTTCGAACGGCGAAGTCTATCGTCAGGCGTTCTTCGCCCCGCAGAGGCTGGAGCCTGCGTTCGGCCAAGGCTCGCGATTGCTGATGGCCGACGCGCTACCCGCCGCCGAGCGTGAATGGGCGCCCTGGCAGTTTGCCGAGGTGACGGTTGAGGGCGCCGGACTGCGAGGTACCACACTTGAAGGCGTGGTGTTCGAGCTACGTTATCAAGAGCCGGCATTGATCACCGGCGTCACCCATGAATGGGTCATGACTCAGGGGGAGCGACCGTACCAAGGCCTCAAACAATTGACGGACAGCCAACCTCATGCCGCGCTGCTGTCGGTAGAGGACGCCGGCAGTCTGATGTGGTTTGTAGTCGATACCGCACGTGTGATTCGGGTGCCAAAGGCCGCGATTCCGGAGTCCTTCGAACTGTTGGGAACGCAACAGCAAACCAACGTATTGCTTCATGAAGACAAGAATGGAATGTTGCTGACCTACCCGGACATGGGGCATGCGGGACCTCTCAGTTATGTCCGGCGTAATGCTGAAGTCATGGTTATTGAAGGCCAGATGAAAGTCGACGATGTTCTACCGTTGATGCCGGACGATGTCACGACCCTGATCCTGCGCATGGGGCAAGGTGCCGTAAGTTACCGGTTGTCGAAGGCTGCCTGGCTGAGGCTTGAGTCGGTCATTCTCGATTGCCGGCATTCGCTGGGCAATGCGCAAACGATTCCCGGCAAGTTGATCTGGGAGCTGGAAAATCCTGAAAAGCTGTTGCTGAGCATCGTTCAGGAACACCTGGTGATCATTGACCCGGACAGCGGGCACAGTGTGATCTTTCGTGAAGTGCATGCGACGGATTTCAACTTGCGCGGCGAAGTCTTGCTCGGGTTCGAAGGGCATCGACCTTATAGCGTTTCGACACTGGTGCAGAGGCTGGTCGCTCGGCAGAGCCTGCATGACAGTGCAACGCTGGGCGATCTTCTAACGGTATCGACGGCTGAGTTGGAAAACAGTCTGGTGGGTTGATCACCGGCTGTTGTCTGCGATTTAAAAAAGCGATTAGGCGATGTGCCCCTCAAGGAACTGAAGTTACTTGAGGGGTTCGCTTGTGCCTGAGTTTCAAGAGTTAATCCAATAGGGACATTATGAACAGGGACGTTATGAGTGAATTGATGCAGTTGCCCGATACCGGGCAAGGTTTTGTCACGGCTATAGGTTTATCCGGATTCTCCGGTGACCTCGGTGAGTTTGCAGGCAGTGAAGAACACGCCGCACTCAACCGGTATTATACGGCGGCGAGTGAAAGTGATCGGCTGTCTGATCAATTGGCGCCGGCAAAGTTGTTCCTGGAAACGCTTGCCTCGCTGATTCGGCAAAAAACCGGGCCGATGACCGACACGCTGCGCAAAGCCAATGCCGACACTAAAGCTTATGTGGCGAGGATCGAAAAGACGGTAGCAATACTTGCCGAAGTCCATCCGCCGGTGCCCAAAAACATGCATTTCGTCTGGGTGGGTGGCGCTCTGTTCGGGGATAACCAGCGTGACTACTTCAATATCTGGAAGCAAGTGCTGAGCAAAGACGGACATACCTTGAATCTTTGGTATGACCCTGACGCGCTGATGGCTTTTGATACCAACCGGATCATTACTCAGGCCGCCAAGGCGCATGCGATGGAGGCGGGCGGGACAGAGCTGAGCAGTGCCGCCAAACTGGTCGATTTGATCGAGAAGCGTGTAGTGGTGTTGCGCCAACAGATGTTCGAGCACATCAAGGCAGCGCAAAAACAAGGCATCAAGGCTGACGATGCCCGTATCGATTTACTGGTGAAAGCTTATGGGCAAGATCGGACGGCGCTTGAAGCGGCGAAAGCCCGATACCTTGAGAGCCACTTGGCGATGGCGGGCGAACAGGTTCGAGTGCGCGATGCACGTGCGGCATTTGGTTCGCATTTTCTATGGGACGTATACGAGCGTGAAGTGTCTTTTCGCGGGAACCTGGCCGCGGCTTCCGATGTGGTGCGACTTCAGGCGACAAGTCTGGAGGGCGGGAATTACAGCGATCTTGATTATCTGCCGTTACTCGTCGAGCAGATGGGTGAAGTAAACATCAAGGCATTCAGCTTCGAACAAAAATTGGGTGTGTTGCAGTTATTGCTGGATAAAAATCCGACGTTGATGCCAGGTCGTGACAAAAGCAGGTACAAGAGTTACGCACATCATTTACCTCCTGAACATCTAGAGGCTCTGACCCGATTTGCCGAAAGCAATCCTGAGGTCGCTGACATTTTCGCCGCGACGAAAGGGCTCACCGTTCCAGAAAGTGCTGTCCGTCTAGGGGCACCGGTAGGTACGGAAATGAACGCATTTATCATGGCCCATCCTGAGTCAGGAATGGTTGATTCGATCATGAGGCGAATTTGGAGTAATTACGACATTCTGACCAAGGTTGAGCAGGAACTAATAGCCTCTGGAAAACAATGGGATCGTAATGCGGTAATTGATATCGGAGGCAAAATTGTTGGCGCGAATAATGACCGGGTTACCCATTCGGCAGCGGGTCGCTTGGCTTATGTCTCCGCTCTAGCGGACTACCATCGCGACGGTATAGACCCACTGGCGCGAAGCACCATCTCAATGACCGGCCCCGGAGCCGCTATTTGGGGGGTTGAGGACTTTATGGATGCCCACTGCATTGCGCAAAAGGGCGCCGAGGTAAGGGAAAGGCTTCGACTTGTAGAAATCGGGTACAACCGGGCGACTGAAGAAGAGTTGATCAGTGGCTGGGTGGAAAATGTTAAAGAGCCTGAACAGTGGCTGGAGAAAGAACAGCAAAACTGGCGCGACGACAAATACAAGGCCCGATACACCGGCAATCTTGCGGAGTTGCTGAAGGGGCAGACCCTGACCTTCAAACAAGGCTGGCCGGTGATCGAAGGCAAACCCGTGTTGCTGACATCGGTGCTGCAACAGCTGCTTGAGGATCTGGGCGAACCCTTCATGCGCGCGATGAATGAAAAGTTGAGCGGTGACATCACATTCAACGATCGCTTTACCCTCGACTTTGAGACGCGACAGCAAATTCTGGCGCAACCTGCCAGCAAACTTCCTGAATCAATAGGCGCCGAGTCGCTTGGCAATATGAACGAGGCATTGGCGCGTATCGCTGGCGGCAAGTTGCCTGCTGAGCAGTTGAGCCCGCTGCACCGTGTCGTGTTTGGTGGCCTGTTCGGTGCATTCACTCTGGATCAGGAGGGGTTCGCTCCTGCCTGGAAGGAGACGGTCGCCCTGGCGGAAAGCACTCAGGATCGCGGGCTTTTCGCACGCTACGAATTGATCGAGCAGACCCTGTTCAATCGGCGACCGGCGATGTTCGAAGCCGGGCGCAATGCTTCATCCCTGTCCGGGCAGATGCCAGAAAACTCGCGAGTACTGAAGGCCCAGGCCCTTGCCGAACCGTTGAGCGTGCGGCAGTGGGGGGAGCACGTCCACAGGATCGAAACGGCGACCAGGAACGAATACCAGGCGTCGATTCTGCAGAGAGGGCATTCAGTCCGTGAAGGGTTTTTCCAGGCCGGGGCCGATGCTGTCAAACAGTTGCCGCAGGAGCTGCTGGTACGTGGGAGTGGTGATCCGGGCCGGCGTTGTTATCCCCTGGCGCTGGTCATGGCCGCAGCGCTGGAAAGTGGCAACACGGCAGAGCGGGCCTTGATCGGTAAACTGGCGATTGCCAACCTCGCGCCTGACGCCGCTCAAACCCATGCGTTGCTTCATGTTCTGGATGAGTTGCGCGGCATTCCCATGTCGCAGTTCGGCGAAAAAACGGCGGCCGTGAATCTGAGCGCGGCCATGCAGGCACTGGAAGCGAAAACCTCCACCGGCAGCTTGATGCTCAACACTGACAATCACTCGATGCTGGTGAGCAAGGTCGTGGAGCAGGGTGAGACATCTTATCGATTTTATGACCCCAATTTCGGCCTGTATGCCTTCAGGCGGGCAGAGGATTTGCTGCAAGGCATCAACAACTTTTTGCAGGATGAAGTGATTGCCAGGCTCTATGGCCTCGGCGAGATGTCGAACCTGGCTTTCGATGTGATCGATCTCAATGGTTCGAGCATTGCCGAGAAGTCTTTGCCTTCGCGGGTGACTGTCGGCGATTTACTGAGGCGCGAGCAGATGGCCGGCGGACGGTCAATCGAGCCTTGGCAGCATCACGCGGCATTACGTGCTCGTTCATTGTCGGAAAATGCCCGGCTGGGTGATGGCCTGGCTCGGCTGGACGCCCAGGGTTGGGCGCGGCAGATCGAAAGCGCCACCATTCGCTTGCAGGCAGAGCATCAGTTGAGTCGTGACTTTGTGCCGGTCTTTGAGTCATTGAAGACCGGTGCGACAGGCCTGCGTGAAATTACCCTGGTCAATGCCAGGGACGCCGGTCAGACCCGCAGAGTCGTGACCAATGACCTGCTTCTGGACACCATCAAGTCTCACCTGACAGATATTTACCAGACGCTGTCGGTTAAAGCGCCCCGCCCCGGTGTGGTTGATCCGACCGATGCGGGGGCCGTTCATACGCTCAACGCCGGATTCGCCATTCAAGCCCTGTTGTTCGCTCTGAAGGAGCGGGAGTCCTCCGAAGGTGGGACGACGGCATTGACGTCTGCGGTGCGCCTGCATGGCTACCTGTCCTATGCGCAACTGACCCATGGCCTCGTGGTGGATGTTGTGGAACTGATCAATCTGGTGCGTATCGCGTTCACCGACAGTCTATTGGTCGCCAGAACCACCTCCTCGGTGGTGATCAATGCCCTGGGGCATGTGGCCAATGAGGGGGTGGGCAATATTCTTCAACTGGCTGCGGTCGGCTTTGATATTTATCTGCTGGCCAATGCCGAGAATGAGGCTCAGATTGCCCAGTTCGCAACACAACTGGCGTTCGATTCCGCAGGCCTGGCGGCGGGGCTTGGCGGGCTTGGCGCATCCCTGCTCGGTGCCGGCACCGCGGCGGCGTTTCTGGGAGGGGCGAGTGTCATCCTGGGGGGGCTGGCGGTCGGCATCGGCGCGTTGGTCGAAGGTTTCAGCGGAATACTGGAGCGGGCCCGTCAGGTCGGCAAATATTTGAATCTGATTGAGCAGGGTTATCGCAGCGGCGGGTTTTCGCGGATTGACGATGCGCTGTGCATCAGCCCCTATGTCGTCGTTACACATCTGGACCTCGAAGCACGGCTACTGCGTTACGGCGGCATACTGAATATTTACGCGGCCATTCCCCATGCATTGCATCCGCCGCAGGGCAATCCGGATCGGTCATTGTCGATCAGCATCCGTGAGTCACTCGGCTATGCCTACGAAAGCGCGATTCCCGATGCCGCAGACTTTGATGTCGTCGTGCTCCCGTGCATGCCGCATTGCTACTTCGGATTCGACTATAAGGCATTGCCGTTTGCGACCACCCGCAAGGAGCATTTTGAAACGGCGCTGAAACTCGAGAACGACAGTGAAGGGGAGCGCCAGTTCTGGTTCAGTTTCTACAGGTTCCCGAGCGAATATGTGCTGCATCAACTGGTACCCAATTACTCGCAGACGTTGATCAGCGTGGTACTGGATCGCAGAAACCGCTTTCTCCACGTGCCGAAATTGCCAAGAGAGCTGCACAATTTCCTGTCCTACGAAATTCTGGGACGGGGAGGGCAATGCACGGTGATGCTGGCCGAAGGTGTGCGGGCGATCACGCTGACAAAGTACGATGATGCGCCGTCGATGTCCTGGGCATTGAGTGCAACCTGGCTGGCTGAGAGCGACGTGAAAATTGAAGGCGCTCATGTGCAGCTGGGCGCGATCCATGTCCATGTCCCTGACAAGTCGCCTTTGCTTGTGCAACTGGACAAGCAGTCGTATCAAGTGGACTGGGAGCACGGGGGGCTACTCATCTCCGAGATCTCGATCGGCTCGGGCGATAATGCTTCCGCTGCACAGGCGTCCCTGCGCGAGCACGCGCGTTCCCTGCGTCTGGCCGGTCGCTACACGGCTGTCCGGGATTTTCCTGTCCCCTACAGCGATCCCCTCGAGCCGGTTTACACCACGGCCCAATACGACCGCAACGAAGACCGTTTCCTGTTTGTCCGTGGCCTGGATCCGGCCTATCAGAAAGCCGCTTGCCTGGGCGCCATTGTCGACAAGTACGCATACTACTATGTCCCCGACGAAGTTCTGATCTGGCGCACGGATGTGGCCACCGGGCAGGTCAACCGGATTTACCGGTTGATGGATCCAGTGCCGGGCTCAAGGATTTCGGCCTTCCAGGAACTGGAGGGAGGGTTGATACGGATCGTTCAGAAAGTCGTGCTGCGTAACGGTCGTGACATGAAGATGACTTACCTGCTCGGCGCAAATGACCTCTCGCTGTTTTCTGTCATCGGCCCACTGACCGAGGGCCAGAAGGCATTGCTGCAACGCAAGAACACAGTCTCCCTTTCGTATTTCTTCTGGGATTACGAATTGATGGTCCACGACGAGAAACTCGCGCCTTTCGATGCAGTGAGTGTCGTGGATTATCAATGCGCCCCACTGACTTCGATCACCTATTGGCATGACGATTCTCGCAATCCCGTCAATCTCTGGTTGCGACGCGATGACGGGCTCGTGATCCGGCCGAACGTGGAAGGAGGCTCAGGCAATCTGATTTTACTTAACACCCAGGACGCCGACGGCGATACGTTCCTGTTCTTTGATCAGCTCCATCGCAGTCTCTACCGACAGCGGGTGACGGCGCAGAACGACGAGCCATCCGCGCCTGCTGCAAAGATTCTGCCTCACGAGGTGCTCGAGGTGTTTTTCCAGGAGCAGCGCCACATTGCGCTCACCCGGAACGGGATGCTGTATCAACTGAGCAGGACGGATGAGTCGCAACTGGTTGCGCTGAACAAGGATTGGCTGGCACAGGCCGCATCGGCCGCCGGTGACGGTTTTGAATGGCACACAAGCGTTGTGGCACTTGCCGAAGAGACAGCTACCGACGGTTTTGAAGTGTCCGGTGTGCAGAATGTCCCCGGCAATGCGTTCCTGCGTGTCTGGTGCCTGGAACGACGCATGCTGATTGCCGATATGAGGGCAGGTCAATCCGTACAGCTATTGGCGCAGACCCCAGACAAAAAGGCTGCATGGTTATGGGATCCGGCCTCGGGGCAGGTCTATCGTCAGCCCTTCATGGAGCCCGAAGCGTTTGCGGCGGCCTTTGCCAATGGCACGCGCCTGTTGCATCGAGATCGGTTGCCGGCAATGCAGCGGGTGGCTGCGCAATGGTCTTTCACCCGGATCGCACCCGAAGGCGCGGGATTGCGTGGCTTGACCCGAGAACATGTGTGGATCGAGCTGTTTGAAGGTGACGCACCTCGTATCGTCGGTGTGGAAAGCGATTTCTTCTTTGGTCTTGGCACCCGGCAGGCGCGGGAAAACAAGCTGCTCCAGTTGATTGCCGGCCGCTTCTGCGCGCCCGTTTTGACCGCAGGCAGATTCGATGATCTCTTTGCCTGGTATGACACAGGTGCCAAGCGCCTGTACTACTCGACCGTACAAACCAATGGGCATTGGCCTGCTTATCTGGGCGCGCGCGATGGCGAAATTGCGCTACTGCACAATACCGTCACCCGCGAGGTGTTCAGTAACAGAAACGGTGCGTGGCTGGTGCCGGACCATGATGTCTGGATGCATGCAGATACGGTGAGTCGGACGGCCCAGGTGATGACGATCCAGACCCGGGACAACATCGAGGACTTGCTGATGCTGATTCCGGACGGTGTCACCACACTGGTGCTGGGACTCGAAGGCCAGATGACATGCCAGATCTCAGAAGCCGCCTGGTTACGGCTCGACTGCCTGATTATTGACTTCCATCAGCCAGCGCCCCGACAGCGTCAATTGCTCGTGCAACTGCCGCCTATGGATCACTGGCGGATCACGTTGGCCGAGGGGCATCTGTTGCTCACCGATCCAGATGATGGGCGCAGTCTGATTTTTCGAAATGTCGAATCCGCCGGAGCTGCATCGCGGAACACGTTTAATCTGCTGATCAATGTTTCCGGCGATCAGCTGTTCGTCACCCTTGAGGAGCTGATGCTGGACCTGGAGGAGGGTGTCAGTCTTGATCTGGTGAAACTGCTGGAGAAGGCACTCGAGACGTAGTCCCGTAAGCGGACAATCTGTCTCCAAGGGTCTACGGCAGGCTGCGGGGTTGATCCCCCGCAGCCTTTTTCATGAGGCACTGGCGCCAGGTACGAGATAGCCCTTCACCCCGGTAAAAATAATCTGCGCCGCCAGTGCGCAGACAAACAATCCCATCAAGCGGCTGACGATCTGCAGGCCTTGATCGCCCAGAATCCGTTCTATCCGGCTGGACAGATAAAGCACCACGCCGACCGTGAAACTGGCCAGCGCAATACTGAGAATTGCCGTCAGCTTGTCATCCCAGTGGGGCTGGCTCACGCCCATCACCAGCAGAGCACCGATGGTACCGGGGCCGACGGTCAGCGGAATGGTCAGCGGGACGATGGTCACGTCCTGCTGCACATTGTCGGTCTGTACCGCTGACTTGCCCTGGGCCATGCCCAGTGCCGAGATGAACAGCACACTGCCGGCGCCGATGCGGAACGCGTCCACGGTGATGCCGAAAACACTGAAAATGACCCGTCCGAACAGGTACAGCAAGACGCTGGAAACCAGCGTGGCGGTTGCCACTTTCCAGGCCAGGCGTCGCTGCTCTTTGCGCGAATAGCCGCGGGTCAGGCTGATGAAGCAGGACAATACGAAGAATGGGCTGTAGAGCACCAGCATCTTCAGGTAAACGCTGAATAACACGTGGAGCATGGCAAGCTCACTGGCGAGGGAAGTCGTGGGGAGTCTATCAGGCGCTACAAGGTCTGTCGGCTCGCTCAATTCGCGCCCGTCCACGCCGTGCTGCCGGGCGTCTTTCAATTAATGCACGCCGGCATGACCGCGCGGCCACTCTTGCATCAATGAGGGCGGACATCAAATGTTGTTCTTCATCAATTGAGTGGTCTGATTTTTTCTTGTTAGTGTGTTGAGTCAAGAAGTCTTCTGTGGAAGATTGAGCATATCAAGAAGTCAAAAAATGCCAGGTAGGCAGGGGTTTTAAATGGAACATGAGTTGAAAGAAAATACCGAAACGATTGCGCCGAAAAACAGTGCCTCGGTTTTATATAACAGTTTGTTGGGTTTTAGTGGTGAGCTTTCAAAGCAGGATAAACAGTTTATAAAAAACAGTGTTAGATATGCAAAGGCCCGCGCGAGCAAAGAATACGATAGCGTCAAGCAGGCTGCTGACTGGTTCGAATATTACTCAGGAGTACTCTGGTCTATCGGTTGGGGGCTTGATCAGCCACTGGTGGAAGTAATCGACAAGAAATTTTCCGGAAGTGTCACGGAGGCGTATCTGGATGTCATGTCCAGGAAGATCGGGCGTCGTAAGGCTGCGACCCTTGCAAACGCTTTAAATCTGCTGGGACGCGACGATGTGTTGAAAGATTCCTTCGCCGCAAGAGTGAGAGAGTCCGGTGAGCTTGAGATTTTGCCCGCCGAGCTTAACCCGGATGGCTCGTTGGGAATATTCGTCAGTCATGTACGTCTTCTTAAACTTGACTGGTCTACTGGCTTTTGGAGCGTCGGACTCTCGATGGCACAACTGGATATCAGGGTGCGTGAGTTCACTATTGGGCAACGAGAGATCGAAGAAAACCGCCAGGTACTGCAGGACGCACTGGATGAGTTGGAAGATCAGGATTTTATCGATCTGATATCGGGCAACTGATCAAACTGAGCCTGCCCGGTGCCATCCACTAGGCGACTTGTGGTAGGGGTATTTGATTGTTTATGTGTTGTAATTATTTGTATGTGTTCATTGTTTGTGGTTTTTAAGTTGGCTTTGATAGTATTGGTTCTGAGCCGGGTTGGCTCATATTAATAACAAAGGAATGTTGAAGAATGAATCAAGTTACTGTTTTAAATGATGCGGAGCAGGCGGAATTAATTACTGGCCTGATCAAGCAATATCCCGCCTCTCAGGCAAAATTGCGTATGGCGGGTTTTTCGGCGAAGTCGGGGCCGAGCCTGATCGACCTGGACAATATTCAAGCGGTGGTCGATGGGCCTAATATTGTCAGTTTGTTGGAAGGGATGACTCGCCGCAACAAAAAAGTTACGCTCAATACTTATCGGTTTGCCGAGATCATGGCCACCAACAAGTACCCTGAAAAAAACCAGATGGAGGACCGATTTAAGTTTTTGGTGCAAGTTCTTACATCGTTGAAATGGACCAATGTTGTCCAGGTTTCCAAGGCGTATGAAAAGAAAACGCAAAGTCTGACCATGGCGAATGTAGTGGTCGATATTGTTGGCAGTATCGTCAAGGGCGTCGCCGGAGGAGTCGGTATCCCCGCTTTGGTTTCCGATACCCTTGGCTCTCTCAACCAGGACGAAAAAGCGCTCACCCTTTTCAATCGTTCTGTAGAGAAAGAACAGGGGCGTCGTTTTGGAATAGCCTCCGGCGTACAAGACAAGGAAGGTTACGTCAACATGGCTGTTGCGGCTGTCAATTATTCCTCGGAGCCAGGCAAAGACGGTGGCGTGCTGTTCTTTGAATGGAAAAGTTCTGAAGTCAACGTCTACCAGGACACTGCGTACATGGTCATCCATGAGGAAGATTATCCCGCGAAAAGGGAGGAGGCGGTAAACGCCTACCTGGATGAGCTGGATGAGCGAGCATTCCAGGCCATTTTAGCCGGTAAGTAACAATGGAGCCGGAGGTGTTTGCCTCCGGTTTTTTTTGAGTCCAAGAAGTAACGCTTATGTTGAATTTAAACTACGACATGTTTGTTGTTGGTGGAAGCATTTTGTTGCTGTCACATGAACTGAATCAAAGCGTACGGGATGATGTGCTCGATTCGGCTTTATATATGCAACTTGCCTCGGTGGCCAAGCCGCCTTCATTGACCGAGTATGAGCAGTGGTGGGAACTGTATCGCTCGCAACTTAATCAGTTTGGCTGGGCGCGTCTTCAGGATTTCGGCGGTTCGTTCAAACCTGATTCGAAGCAGCCGTGCCAGACGATAAGTCAAATAGTGGCATCCAAAGTCAGTCTTTATCTTTCCAGTCCATATGTCGAAGCCATTGACCGAGCGTTGGTCGAATTGTCCAGACTACCGCCACAGAGTGCGGTACGCACTCAACTGCGCCAGTATTCGGTCGCTGAGGATCAGGCCTCGAAGCTGACCAGAGTCCGATTGCAGATCGGTATTGTCCTGGCGGGTACGCGCTTAATCTGTTTGACCTTCAGTTTCGAAACCCATGAAACGCTTCCGAACTCAATCATTGAACACATCTTTCGAACAAACGATATCGTCGGGGAGATTGAGTTCAACGGGTGTATTTCGGTGCTGGATTCGACGGCCTTTGAGCTGTGGCGCAAGAGAATTGCTATGGCAGTTGCACCTGCTCGTGAGGAACTTATAAGTGCCGTGCACTCGCCAAAAACCAATGAGTAGGCAGTTGTTTTGGGTGTTCAATCCCTGATACCTGCAAAAATGATCTGGGCTGTCTAAGCGCAAACAAATATCTGTCGATTCACGACGGTTGAGTCGTGGCGCGATTCTGATGATCACGCTGGGCAACCCAATGCTCGATCAGGTCACGCAGTTGCGACAACTCGACCGGTTTGGCCATGTGCCCGTCCATGCCGGCCTGGCGCGCGCGCTCTTTGTGTTCGGCGAGGATGTGTGCGGTCAATGCCACCACAGGGGTGCGAATCCGCTGGTTGCCGACTTCCCAGGCACGTAGCTGCTGGGTGGCGGAGAAACCGTCGAGGATCGGCATTTCACAATCCATCAGCACCAGGTCGTAGCGCTGGGCCTTCATCGCCATCAGGGCTTCTTCGCCATTGCTGGCGGTGTCCGGTTGCAGGTTGAGCTTGCCCAACATGCCGCGTATGACCTTGGTCGAGATGTTGTTGTCTTCGGCTACCAGGATGCGGAAATCGCTGGGTACCTTGACCGGAAGGGTCGGGCCGGTGGGCAGGTGCTGCGAGACGGGCAGGCCTTTGTTGCGCTGGTTCAGCTCGTCCGCCAGCGTGGTCTTGAGGGTATAGCCGGCTACCGGTTTGGCGAGAATGCGTTTGATCCCGCAATTACGCGCGATGATCTTGCTCGGGGCATTGCTGATACCGGTGAGCATGATCAATAGAATGTCATGGTTCAGGCTCGGGTCTTCCTTGATCTTGGCGGCCAGTTGCATGCCGGTCATGCCGGGCATGTTCTGGTCCAGCAGGACCACGTCGAAATAATCGCGCAAGTGGGCCTTGGTGCGCAGCAGCGCCAGGGCCTCCTTGCCGGATGGTACGGCACTGACGCTCATGCCCCAGGCGCTGCACTGCTGCACCAGCACCTTGCGACAGGTGTCGTTGTCGTCCACGACCAATACGCGTGCGCCTTGCAACGGGCCGTCCAGGTCCGAGGTCGGGTGTTCGAGACGGTCCGGGTCCAGTGGCAGGGTCAGCCATAATGTGCTGCCCTGGCTGGCGCCGCTTTTGATGCCGAATTCCCCCTGCATCAAACGGATCAGCTGACGGGCGATGACCAGCCCAAGATTACCCCCCAGGCTGGTGGCCGAGAGAAAGTGCTTGCTGTGCAGTTCGGCATGCATCAACGCGTCGCGCTCTTCCGCCTCCATGGGTTGGCCGCTGTCTTGCACAGCGATGCGCAGCCGCGGTTTGGCGCTGCGTTCATCCAGGGCGACAACGATCAGGATCTCGCCTTCGTCGGTTTTCTTCAGAGCGTTTTCCAGCAGGCTCAGCAGGGTCTGGCGCAGGCGCGTTGGATCTCCGCTGATGACGCGTGGTACCTGTGGCTGGATAAAACTGATCAGCTCGACGTTCTGCTGTTCGGCCTTGGCGCGGAAGATGCTCAAGCAGTCTTCGATCAGGGCGTTGAGGTCGAACTGCACGTCGTCCAGTTCGATCTGCCCGGACTCGAGTTTGGAGATGTCGAGAATTTCGTTGATCAGTGTCAGCAGCTCGTTGCCGGCGCTGTGGATGGTCTGCACATAGTCGCGTTGCTTGACCGACAGCGGTGTGCCCAGCAGCAGTTCGGTCATGCCCAGCACGCCATTCATCGGGGTGCGGATTTCGTGGCTGATTTTTGCCAGAAATTCGGCTTTGGCGTTGATCTCGGCGTTGCTGGCGGCCAGGTCGCGACTGACGCTGAAGCGGTCTTCGGTGATGCTGCGCTGTCGCTCGCCCAAGGCAACACTCATCAACAGGCCGCTGATGCAGATAAACACCAGCAGAATGATGATCAGGCCTTGCGGCGCGACAAGGGTCAGCCCCTGCAGCGCGGGCAGGATAATCAATGTGCCGAGGTTGAATACCACCATGGCCGCCACGAACAGGCGCGCCGGGCGATAACCTTTTTGCCAGTGATGGACACTGACGAACAACATACTCAGGCCGGCCAGGGCAACCAGCACGTACGTGATGAGGTTCAGCGGCAGCGTGTTGACGAACAACAACAGCAGACCGCAGACCACAATGAACAAGATGTCGCCCAGCAGCAACTTGTTCAGTGGGTGTGGGCCGAGCGGGGCGAAGAAACGGTAGGCGAACATCAGGCCGCAAGGTGCGGTCAGCAACAGGGCGAGGTAGGCTCCGGGTGTCTGCAAGGCGGGCCAGTTCGGTAACCATGGGCCGGCCAGATTCAGCAGCAACACGAGGCTGAGCAGCAACAATACTTCGCACGCCGCCAGCCAGAGGCAGCTGCGTGAACGGGTATAGGCATAACGGGTCAGGTTATGCAGGATCAGCATTGCGATGCAGCCAAAGAGCAGCCCGTAGATCAGCGTCAGGTTCTGAGTGGCCGCGGTCATGACCGCCGATTGCAGGGTGATGTAAGGCCGCAACTGGTGTTCGGAGACCAGCCGCAAGTAGACGTCGAGGGTTTTGTCGCTTTGTGGCAACGGCAACATGAAGTCGCTGCTGGGGAGGGGGCGCCTGGTCTGGAGCTGTCCGGTACCGGTATTCAATTGATCAATCAGTTCGTCGCCGTCGAGCACATACAGATTGAGGTGCGACAGGTCCGGTGCGAACACTCGCAGCAACTGTTCGTGTTTGCCGGGCGCGAGCCTGAAACGCAGCCATAGTGCACCGTCGGGCGCGGCTGCGGTAAGGCGGTCGAGTTCGATGGGGCTAAATTGATTGGTGTAGCGGCTGGAGCGGATGTCGCTTAGCTGCAAGTCGCCCTGTTCGTCGAGCAATACTGCCCAGCCACTGCCTTGCGCGGCTTGGGCCGGGAGCATGCAGAGCAAGGTCAGCAGAGTGACGGTGAAGCCTATGGCAATCCTGAGCCAGCGCACGGCGAAATCCCTTCGTAGGTTGATGCCAGAGTATAACTATGCGCGGCGTCGGAATAGTCAGGCAAGGGCCGCAAGCCCTTGCCTGGCCGAATAGATGGCTTATTCCTGATTTTCGCCACGCTCGCGGGCAATGGCACGGTAGCCAATGTCCTTGCGGTAGAAGCAGCCTTCCCAGTCGATTTTAGCCGCCAGTTTGTAAGCCTGCTGCTGGGCTGCGTCGACGCTGGTGCCCATGGCGGTTGCGCACAGCACCCGACCACCGGCAGTCACCACCTGACCGTCCTTTAGCGCAGTGCCGGCGTGGAAGACTTTGCCTTCCAGTGCCGCTGCTGCATCCAGGCCGTTGATGGCAACACCTTTGACGTAGTCACCCGGGTAACCGCCAGCGGCCAGTACGATGCCGACGCTCGGACGTGGATCCCATTGCGCTTCGACCTTGTCCAGCGCTTGCGCCAGCGCCGCTTCGACCAGCAACACCAGGCTCGACTGCAAACGCAGCATCACCGGTTGCGTCTCAGGATCGCCGAAACGGCAATTGAACTCGATGACTTTTGGGTTACCAGCCTTGTCGATCATCAGGCCGGCATAGAGGAAACCGGTGTAAATGTTCCCTTCCTCGGCCATGCCACGCACGGTCGGCCAGATCACCAGGTCCATGACCCGCTGATGGACTTCGGCCGTGACGACCGGGGCCGGGGAGTAAGCGCCCATTCCGCCGGTGTTCGGGCCGGTATCGCCGTCGCCGACGCGTTTGTGGTCCTGGCTGGTGGCCATCGGCAACACATTCTTGCCGTCGACCATGACGATGAAGCTGGCTTCTTCGCCGTCCAGGAATTCTTCGATCACCACGCGAGAGCCGGCGTCGCCAAACGCGTTACCTGCGAGCATGTCGCGCACCGCGTCTTCGGCTTCGCCCAGGGTCATGGCGACGATCACGCCTTTACCGGCGGCCAGGCCATCGGCCTTGATCACGATCGGTGCGCCTTTTTCACGCAGATAAGCCAGGGCTGGCTCGATCTCGGTAAAGTTCTGGTAGTCGGCGGTCGGGATCTTGTGGCGCGCCAGGAAGTCCTTGGTGAAGGCTTTCGAACCTTCCAGCTGAGCAGCGCCCGCGGTCGGGCCGAAGCAATCCAGGCCACGGGAGCGGAACAGATCGACGACACCGGCGACCAGCGGCACTTCCGGGCCGACGATGGTCAGGGAAACGTTCTGTTCGGCAAAGTCAGCCAATTGTTCAAGCGCCAACACGTCGATAGCGACGTTCTCGCACTTGGCTTCAATGGCGGTGCCGGCGTTGCCCGGGGCAACGAAAACTTTCTGCACGCGCGGATCCTGAGCCACTTTCCAGGCCAGGGCGTGTTCACGGCCACCGCTGCCAATGATCAAAACATTCATTTCAAAAACCTCGGATGACGCTAATTCTGTGGGGGCAGCCTGGGCTGTCTGGCTAACGGTACGCGGCATCCGCCGCTGCACCAAACCTGTAGGAGCGAGGCTTGCCCGCGAAGGGATCGCCGCGGTGCATCAGCCAGACCGAGGTGAGGCCTTCGCGGGCAAGCCTCGCTCCTACAAGAGCAAGAAATCAGTGACGGAAGTGGCGCATGCCAGTAAAGACCATGGCGATGCCAGCTTCATCAGCAGCAGCAATCACTTCGTTATCACGCATCGAGCCGCCTGGCTGGATCACCGCAGTGATACCGACCTTGGCCGCGTTGTCGATGCCGTCGCGGAACGGGAAGAATGCATCCGATGCCATGACCGCGCCCTGTACCTGCAAGCCAGCGTGTTCTGCCTTGATCGCAGCGATACGCGCGGAGTTCACGCGGCTCATCTGGCCAGCGCCGACACCGATGGTCTGACGGTTCTTGGCGTAGACGATGGCGTTGGACTTAACGTATTTGGCGACTTTCCAGGCGAAGATCAGGTCATTGATTTCCTGTTCGGTCGGCGCGCGCTTGGTTACCACTTTCAGGTCTTCGCTGCCAATCATGCCGATATCGCGGCTCTGTACCAGCAGGCCACCGTTGACGCGTTTGTAGTCCCACGCAGCAGCGCGATCAGCCGACCACTCGCCGCAGGCCAGCAGGCGCACATTGGCTTTGGCAGCCACGATGGCGCGAGCTTCTTCGCTGACGCTAGGGGCGATGATCACTTCGACGAACTGACGCTCGACGATGGCCTTGGCGGTTTCAGCATCCAGCTCACGGTTGAACGCAATGATGCCGCCGAACGCCGATTCGGTGTCGGTGGCGTAGGCCAGTTCATAAGCCTGGCGGATGCCGCCTTCGGCGTCCGGGCTCACGGCCACGCCGCACGGGTTGGCGTGCTTGACGATCACGCAGGCTGGCTTGACGAAGCTCTTCACGCATTCCAGCGCGGCGTCGGTGTCGGCCACGTTGTTGTACGACAGCTCTTTGCCTTGCAGCTGGGTGGCGGTGGCGATGCCGACTTCCGCAGGTTTGGCTTCAACGTAGAACGCCGCGCTCTGGTGCGGGTTCTCGCCGTAGCGCATTTCCTGAGCCTTGACGAACTGGCTGTTGAAGGTGCGCGGAAACTCGCTGCGACCTTCGGTGCTGAGGGTTTCAGCCGCCTGGTTCACGGTGCCCATGTAGTTGGCGATCATGCCGTCATAGGCGGCGGTGTGTTCGAAGGCCTTGAGCATCAGGTCGAAACGCTGAGCGTAGGTCAGGCCGCCGGCCTTGAGGCTTTCCAGGACGTTGGCGTAATCGCTGGCATTCACCACGATAGCTACGTCTTTGTGGTTCTTGGCTGCCGAACGGACCATGGTCGGGCCGCCGATGTCGATGTTCTCGATGGCGGTCGGCAGGTCGCAGCCTGGCTTGTTGATGGTGGCTTGGAACGGGTACAGGTTGACCGCAACCAGATCGATCGGCTTGATGCCGTGCTCGTTCATGATGGCGTCATCGATACCGCGACGACCGAGGATTCCGCCGTGGATTTTCGGGTGCAGGGTTTTCACCCGACCGTCCATCATTTCTGCGAAACCGGTGTAATCCGCGACTTCCACTGCGGCAACGCCGTTGTCGCGCAGCAGCTTGAACGTCCCGCCGGTGGAGAGGATCTCGACGCCCAGGGCTTCGAGCTCCTTGGCGAATTCAAGGATCCCGGTCTTGTCGGAAACGCTGATCAAAGCGCGGCGGATCGGCAGGCGGGTAGTCTGGTCGGTCATTTCAATTTCCATCAAAAGCAAGGGAAGTCAGCAAAAAAGGCGACCGGTTTTACGCGGGCGCCTTTCTGGTTTGATTGAATGCTTACAGCAAATCGTACTGCTTGAGTTTCTTGCGCAGGGTGCCCCGGTTCAGCCCGAGCAGCTCACTGGCTTTGGTCTGGTTGCCCTTGACGTAGTTCATCACGCATTCGAGCAGGGGAGCCTCGACTTCGGAGAGCACCAGGTTGTACACATCCGTGACGGCAGCGCCCTCAAGGTGGGCGAAATAATTGTGCAGCGCCTTCTCGACACTCCCGCGAAGGGTCTGACCTTCTTCGCTCGGCGTATTGAGGTGCTGTTTCAAATTCACGTTGTCGCTCACGGGTGTTGTTCCACTCACTAAAGTCTCGGTCATCATCGTCATGCAGCCACCCCTTCTCCGTCCCCTGTCAGGCTCTTGTAGCGTTCGGCGAAGAAGGCCCGAACGTAGGCGCATTGTGCTTCCGTATCTTCCAAACGATTGAAGTGGGCGCGAAACTCCCTGGCGCCCGGCAAGGTTGCGAGATACCAGCCCACATGCTTGCGAGCTATGCGCACGCCCATGACGTCGCCGTAGAAGGCATGCAGCGCGGCCAGATGCTCAAGCAGAATACGTTCCACCTCGATCAGTTCCGGTGCCGGGAGCTTTTCGCCGGTACGCAGATAATGGTCGATCTCACGAAAAATCCATGGCTGCCCCTGAGCAGCCCGCCCCACCAACAGGCCATCGGCACCGGTCGCGTCGAGCACGTACCGGGCCTTCTCGGGCGAATCGATATCGCCATTGGCGAAGACCGGAATCGACACCGCCTGCTTGATCGCGGCAATGGTGTCGTACTCGGCTTCACCGGTGTACAGGTCTGCACGGGTGCGGCCATGCACCGCCAACGCTGTAATGCCTGCCTGTTCGGCAATCTTCGCCACGGTCAGGCCGTTCTTGTTCGCCCGGTCCCAGCCGGTGCGGATCTTCAGGGTGACCGGCACATCGACTGCGGCCACCACGGCCTGCAGGATCTCGGTCACCAATGCTTCATCTTTCAACAGCGCGGAGCCGGCGGCCTTGTTGCAGACCTTCTTCGCCGGACAACCCATGTTGATATCAATAATCTGGGCGCCCAGTTCGACGTTGGCCCGGGCTGCATCCGCCAGCATCTGCGCATCTCCACCGGCGATCTGTACCGAGCGGGGCTCGGGATCGCCTTCGTGGATCATGCGCATCCGCGATTTGCGGGTGTTCCATAAGCTCATGTCGCTGGTGACCATTTCCGAGACTACAAGGCCCGCGCCCAGTCGCTTGCACAGCTGACGAAAGGGCTGGTCGGTGACACCCGCCATGGGGGCGAGAATCAAGCCGTTGTGCAATGTATATGGACCGATGCGTACCGCCGACATAGGACTTCCCTGTTGTGGGGCCGGATCATGAGAGTTCGAAAAAGGGTTGGCATGATACCCGCTCTCGATGACTGGATAAAGGCTGAATTGAACAAAATCTGAACAGTAATTTTGTTATCGCCAGCGGTTTGGTACGAGTGATCAAAGTCAGAAATATGCCGTCAAGCCTGCAACACTTGAGCGTTTCACTCGGGGGAATGAAAGCTCAGGCTGTAGTTCACCGCTTTGGGGCCGGGGTCGAGAATGTCCAGCGCGATGTGGATCGGCGTTTGTGGTGGCATTTCCGCCAGACCTTCGAGGTCGCCGTTGAGGTACTCGCCGGGCTTGAAGCGACGGCTGGCGATCAGGTGGCCGTTGAGATCGGCAAAGCGCAGCTCAAGCAGCGGGAAGGGCTGGGAGAAGGGCGCACGGTTGTAGATGATGGCATCGACCACCAGGGCGCCGTTGAAGTCCGGGTGGCTGCGGACCACCAGATTGCTGCTTTTGACTTTCGCGATGTCGACTTTGGACGGCACGGTGCAGCCGATGTGCGGGCACAGTTGCTGGAACCACGGCCGGTACTGGTCCTGGCGTGCCAGTTCGTCGAAGTGATAGGCGATGTATTGGCCAGCGAGGCCTGCGGTGCCGAGCAGGATCAGCAGTAGCCAGAAAAAGCGCCGGCCCCAGGGTGAGCGACGTTTTTGCCAGTCCAGTTGCAACGGATCGTCGGTCAGGTCCTCCAGCTCTTCCGCGCGCAGGGCCGGTCCGTTGCGTTCGCGTCGCTTGCGCAGGGGCTCGACCGAGGGCAGATCGTCGTCGATCTCATCGGTGGTCGCCGACAACCCCCCAAAGGGGATCGGGGCGTCGAGCGGGTCGTGCAGGCGCAGTTGTTGTATCTCGGGCTCGTCGTCCAGCTCTACGGGCGCAAGCGACAGCAAAGGTTCGGTGCGCGAGTGTTTGCTTGGCTCGATCGTCGGTTCTGGTGCGGGCGCGTCGAGAGTTTGTGCGCGATCGGCGGCCGATTCACTGAAGAGGCTGTCGGACCAAGGCTCCTGATCCTGCTCGGTGGTATCGCGGCGAGCGCTGAGGCTGTCTTCGCGGGGGCGAGTGAATTCCGTTGTTGGCTGGATTTCCCGTTGTTCAAGCCGGGCGAGCTCTTCGTCCAGATCCAGGCTGTCCAGATCCATTTCTGCAGCGGTCCATTGCTTTTGGCTAATGGCTCGCTGCACGGGCGGTTCGACGGACGCCGGTGCAACCGGTTTGACCGTCTCTTTGCCGGCCCGCTGTTCGAGTAACTGCTTGGCGGCATTGAACACCTGCAAGCACGAGCCGCAACGAACCACTCCACGGGCCACGCTCAACTGAGCATGGCTGACGCGGAAGCTGGTTTGGCAATGCGGGCACTGGGTGACGAAGCTGTCGGTCATGCGGCAATCCGGTTTATGCAGGCGCTCATTCTAGCGCCGACGGCCAGTAATGCGTACCCAGCCGTCGCGATTGGCAATCGGATCCAGATCGAAGTCCTGAGCGTAGGCAGCGGCGACTTCTTCACCTTGTTCGGCGAGGATGCCCGACAGTGCCAAACGACCGCCCGGCTTGACCAGGCTGGACAGCTGCGGCGCCAGCGAAACCAGCGGGCCGGCAAGAATGTTGGCGACCAGCACGTCGGCCTGAACCTGCGGCAGGTCTTGTGGCAGATACAGCGGGAAGAGTTCGTCAGCAATGTTGTTGCGCCCGGCGTTATCGCGGGAAGCCTCCAGCGCCTGCACGTCGATGTCGGTGCCGACGGCTTGCTTGGCGCCCAGCAACAGGGCGGCAATCGCCAGAATCCCCGAACCGCAACCGAAGTCGAGCACGTTGCAACCTTTCAGGTCCTGGCCGTCGAGCCATTCCAGGCACAGGGCGGTGGTCGGGTGAGTACCGGTGCCGAACGCCAGGCCCGGGTCCAGCAGCAGGTTCACTGCGTCTGGCTCAGGGGCTGCGTGCCAGCTCGGGACGATCCACAGGCGCTGACCGAAGCGCATTGGCTGGAAACCGTCCATCCAGCTGCGTTCCCAATCCTGGTCTTCGATGACTTCGCTGTGATGCTCGGGCAGCGGGCTGCCAGTCAACAACTCAAGATGGGCCAGCACGCTGGCAGCCTCGGTGCCACCTTCGAACAAGGCCAGCAGGTGCGTGTGCGACCACAGCGGGGTGGTGTTGAGTTCAGGCTCGAAAATCGGCTGATCTTCGGCGTCCATGAAGGTGACCGACACGGCGCCCACTTCAAGGAAAGCGTCTTCGTAGGTTTCGGCTTGTTCTGGGCTGATGGCGAGACGGACTTGCAGCCAAGGCATGGCGGGCACCTTTGAAAAATATTGATTGCAGCCTAGCGGGCTGCGAGAAGCGCGCAAGTTTACGCGAGCGCGAGGCAGAAGACGACAAGACCGATACATGCGTGCTCTTCGTAGGAGCGAGGCTTGCCCGCGAAGAACGATGACGCGGTAAGTCTGAAGCACCGCGGCGTCTGGTTCGCGGGCAAGCCTCGCTCCTACAAAGAGCACAGAAACAACAAAGCCGCTCGAAAGCGGCCTTGTTGGTATGGATCACAGCTTAATGCTTTTCGCCAGCCAGCTTGTGTTCCAGGTAGTGGATGTTGATTCCACCTTTGCAGAAGCCTTCATCACGGACCAGATCGCGGTGCAGCGGGATGTTGGTCTTGATCCCGTCGACAACGATTTCGTCCAGCGCATTGCGCATGCGCGCCATGGCTTCGTCACGGGTTGCGCCGTAGGTGATCAGCTTGCCGATCAACGAATCGTAGTTCGGCGGAACGGCATAGCCACTGTACAGGTGCGAATCGACGCGAACGCCGTTGCCGCCTGGGGCGTGGAAATGCTTGACCGTGCCTGGGCTAGGCATGAAGGTTTTCGGGTCTTCGGCGTTGATCCGGCATTCCAGCGCGTGACCACGGATAACGACGTCATCCTGGGTGTACGACAGCTTGTTGCCAGCGGCGATGCTGAGCATTTCCTTGACGATGTCGATGCCGGTGACCATTTCCGATACCGGGTGCTCTACCTGCACACGAGTGTTCATCTCGATGAAGTAGAAGTGGCCGTTCTCGTACAGGAACTCGAAAGTGCCGGCGCCACGGTAGCCGATGTCGATGCACGCCTTGACGCAGCGGGCGAGGACTTCCTCGCGCGCGTTCTCGTCGATGCCCGGTGCCGGCGCTTCTTCAAGAACCTTCTGGTGGCGACGTTGCAGCGAGCAATCGCGGTCACCCAGATGGATGGCGTGGCCCTGGCCATCGGAAAGTACCTGAACTTCCACGTGACGTGGGTTGGTCAGGAATTTTTCCAGATAGACCATCGGGTTGCCGAACGCTGCGCCCGCTTCGGAGCGGGTCAGTTTCGCCGAAGAGATCAGGTCTTCTTCTTTGTGCACCACGCGCATGCCGCGACCACCGCCGCCGCCAGCGGCTTTGATGATCACCGGATAACCGACTTCGCGACCGATGCGCAGAGCGGTTTCTTCGTCTTCAGGCAGTGGGCCGTCGGAACCCGGAACGGTTGGAACACCGGCGGCGATCATGGCGTGCTTGGCCGATACCTTGTCGCCCATCAGGCGAATGGTCTCGGCTTTCGGGCCAATGAACGCGAAGCCGGAGTTCTCGACCTGTTCGGCAAAGTCGGCGTTTTCCGCAAGGAAGCCGTAGCCTGGGTGGATGGCGGTAGCGCCAGTCACTTCAGCGGCGGCGATGATGGCCGGAATGTGCAGGTAAGAGTGCGCGGCCGAGGCCGGGCCGATGCAGACGGATTCGTCAGCCAGGCCCAGGTGCATCAGCTCTTTGTCGGCCTTGGAGTAAACGGCGACAGTCTTGATGCCCATCTCTTTGCAGGCACGCAGAATCCGCAGGGCAATCTCACCGCGGTTGGCGATCAGAACTTTTTCCAACTTCGCAGTCATCAAAGTTTCTCCGCGGTTCAAACGATGGTGAACAGCGGTTGGTCGTACTCAACCGGCTGGCCGTCTTCGACGAGGATGGATTCGATCACACCGCTGGCTTCAGCTTCGATGTGGTTCATCATCTTCATGGCTTCGACGATGCACAGAGTGTCGCCTTTCTTCACGGTCTGGCCGACTTCAACGAAGGACGGCGAGGACGGCGAGGATTTGCGATAGAAAGTACCGACCATCGGCGAACGGGCAACGTTGCCGTTCAGCGTTGGGGCAGCCGGCGCGGCAGGTGCAGCAGCGGCAACCGGAGCGGCAGCAACAGGCGCAGGCGCCGGCGCATGCATCGGAGCGGGAGCGTAGTACTGCTGAGCCGGCGTCTTGCTGTGACGGCTGATGCGTACGGACTCTTCGCCTTCCTTGATCTCGAGCTCGTCGATACCGGACTCTTCCAGCAATTCGATCAATTTCTTAACTTTACGGATATCCATGAATCATCAACTCCCAAAGGTCGGTCAGGGGGCGTTTAACGCTTGTTGTTCAAGCTGTTGCCTGTTTTTCAAGCTGCTCTAGGGCGGCCTCCAGGGCCAGTCGATAACCGCTGGCGCCAAGGCCGCAGATCACTCCCACCGCAACGTCGGAGAAGTAAGAGTGATGGCGGAAAGGTTCGCGTTTGTGCACGTTA
This sequence comes from Pseudomonas sp. GM102, assembly GCF_000282555.1. NCBI lineage: Bacteria > Pseudomonadati > Pseudomonadota > Gammaproteobacteria > Pseudomonadales > Pseudomonadaceae > Pseudomonas > Pseudomonas sp. GM102. Next base: position 62,171 of record NZ_AKJB01000146.1, read on the forward strand.
GACAAATGCACTTCGATGAATGGGATGCTCACTGCCAGCAGCGCGTCACGTAATGCGACACTTGTATGCGTAAAAGCTGCTGGATTGATCAGAATGAAGTCCACACCTTCGCCGCGAGCAGCGTGGATGCGATCGATCAATTCGTACTCGGCGTTGCTTTGCAAATAGAGCAAATGGTGGCCGGCATTGCGCGCCCGCTGTTCCAGATCCTGGTTGATTTGCGCCAGGGTGGTAGCACCGTAGACGCCCGGTTCCCGGGTGCCGAGCAAGTTCAGGTTGGGGCCGTGTAAAACCAATAGGGTCGCCATCTGCTGCTCCTTTGTCATCTGTGTGCAATTGTCAGAACCCGGCGACTATGCCGCAAAGCCTTTGTGACTGTCCAGTTCTATGCAATAGCCAGCACGATGGCCGATGTTTACGCGAAATATATGACCGGGCAATTAAATCCGGTCATTTGCTTTCGCAACACGTTCGGCGAAATTTTTTGCGCTGATCTCGCCGATCACCCGCACATCGACACGTTCGACGCCATCTTTGCCAAAAAACATCAGCGCCGGAGGACCAAATAGCTTGTAGCGGTCGAGCAGGGCGCGTTGTTCGGCGTTGCTGGCGGTGATGTCGAAACGGATCAATCGATAACCTTTGAGGCGTTCGACGACATTGGCATCGGTGAGCACTTCGTGTTCGATGACTTTGCAACTGATGCACCAGTCGGCGTACCAGTCGAGCAGCAGCGGCGTGCCGGAGGATTTTGCTTCGGCGAGGACGCGGTCCAGTTCGGCTGGAGTGGTGATGGTCTGCCAGTTGCTGGGTTTTTGCGGTTGATCGTTGCCAGTGACAATGCGCGGCTGGCCGATGGGGTTGAGGGGATTGCTTTGGCCGCTGAACGCTCCGTACCAGCAGGCCAGCGCGTAAAACAGCAAGAGCAGCCCGAGCAGTTGTGCCAGGCGCTCTCTTGGTGGTTTGTAAACAAACTCCAGTGCCCCGAGAAACAAGCCTACACCGCCCCATAACAGTCCGATCAGCACCAGCGTTACCGGGCCTGGCAGCACTCGGCTCAGCAGGCCGAGGGCGACGCTCAGCAACATGATGCCAATGATGTTCTTGACCATGATCAGCCAGGGACCGCTTTTGGGCAGCCATGCGGCCCCGCCGGTAGCCACCAGTATCAGCGGCAGGCCCATGCCAAGGCCGATCATGAGCAGTTTCAACGCACCCCCTACGGCATCGCCGCTGGCGCTGATATAGAGCAAGGCGCCGACCAGTGGTGCGGAAACACACGGAGAGACCAGCAAGCTCGAGACCACGCCCAGCACCGCCGCCCCCCATAGCGAACCGCCTTGAGTGCGGCCGGCAATTCGGTTCAGGCGACTGCTGATGGTGTAGGGCAGTTTCAACTCGAAGACGCCGAACATGGCCAGGGCGAAAAGGGCGAAAAACGTTGCGAACGGCACCAATACCCAGGCCGATTGCAGTCGAGCCGGAAGATTGAGCTGGGCGCCGAATAGGCCCATTAGCGCACCGAGAGAGGCGAAGCACGCCGCCATTGGCAGCACATACGCCAGGGACAGTTTGAAACCACGCAATCCGCCCACCTGATCGCGCAACACCACACCGGATAGAATCGGCAGCATAGGCCATACGCATGGCGTAAAGGTCAGACCCAGGCCGGCAAGGAAAAACAATGCCAGTTCGCTCCAGCTCCAATTGGCCGTGGTGGGGGTGTTACCCGAGACTGCGGCGCCGCTGCCATCAATACTCAGGCGCTCGGTCTCGGGTGGGTAGCACAGGCCTTTGTCGGCGCAGCCCTGATAGGTCACGGCCAGCGTAAAGGCGCGGGAATCAGTGCGCGGCAGTTCTATATCGAGAATGCCGTGGTAAACCTCGACATCGCCGAAGTATTCATCGTGCTTTTGTTCGCCCTTGGGCAATTGCGCCGCGCCGAGGCCAATGTCGGCCGGTTCGGCGCGAAACTGGAAGCGATGGCGATAGAGGTAGTAACCCTCGGTGGCGACGAAGCGCAGCTTGATTGATTGCGGCGTGCTTTCTACCAGGCTCAACTGAAAGGCTTCGCGCACCGGCAGGAAATCGGCGCTGTTGTTGATCGAGCCCAGGGTGGAACTGGGCCGACTCTCCAGCAACCCGGCGGCGGAGGCCGGCAGGGCGAGCACTAATAACAGCAGGCAAAGCAAACGGCGCATGACAATCTCGCGTATCGGAATTGGGGGCATGATAGCGGACGCAAGCGTGTGTTGCCTCGTAACCCGGATCTGTAGGAGCGAGGCTTGCCCGCGAAGAACGATAATGCGGTTTAACAGAGGGACCGTGTAATCGTTCTTCGCGGGCAAGCCTCGCTCCTACGGCATTCCGCTGGAGTGGTTGCACAGGTTGATTGTTACAGGCGTGTAGTGGGTGTTGTCGGTATGTCGAAACAGCGTGCTGCTGTGATACTCATAGACTTCCTGGTTGGTCGACACATTGATGACCGAGCCTTGGAGATCGACCTTTATGGCTGGATCTCGGGTGACCAGAAACGGACCGGCAGTCTTGAGTTCAGACGCTATTTGTTCGTCGGATGGCAGCTCGCGATAGACATAGTATCGATAGCTGAACGGCACTGTCGCTCCGCCTCGATCATCCTTGATGCCGTAGATGAAGCCATGTTCGCCAAGGGGCAGTTTGAGTACAACATCGGTCAACACCGGGGCGCTGGAAGACATAAGCCATGTCCCGCCTATGTAAGCCAGGCATACCGCCAGCAGGCAGGTGGTGACTATTGTGTATGCGTTTTTTTTAGTAGTTCCTGAGCCGGGCATACCTGACTAATACCAATCCGTTAAGCGGTAATGCGATCTGTAGCAGCTGCCAAGCTTGCGAGGCTGCGTTCGGCTGCGCAGCAGTCGTGAATACGGCTGATGCGGTCGGCCTGGCATTCCGCGACTGCTTCGCAGCCGAACGCAGGCTTCGCCAGCTGCTACAAAGAGTGTGTCGCGGCTGAAAATAGCATTAGTCATACCTGACTCCTTTTTCGATCCATTCCTGATCCGCAGGATCATCACCAAAAGGAGCCTCGTTCCACCAGCTTTTTTTAAACCCGAAATGCCTGCACCGCCGTATGCAGCTGTCCACCCAGCAGCAACAAATTCTCCCCTTGCTCACGCCCCTCACCAATCCTTAGCAAGTTATCCCCACCCAATTGGTGAATCCGCTCACTGTGATCACGGATTTCGCTGACAGCGCCGCTCTGTTGGGCGGTGACATCGGCGATGCGCACGGCGGTGTCGGAAATGGTCTGGATCGCCCCGACGATTTTATCCAGCGCGCCATCGGCCGCCTGAGCCTGATTGGCCGTGGCTTCGGCGTGTTCGACCTGGGCACGCATGCCTTCGACCGATTGCCGCGCGGCGGTTTGCAGGCCGGCGATCAGCGTCTGGATCTCGGCCGTGGCGCCTGCGGTGCGTTGCGCCAGTGAGCGAACCTCTTCGGCCACCACCGCAAACCCTCGGCCCATTTCTCCGGCGCGGGCCGCTTCGATGGCGGCGTTCAGGGCCAGCAGGTTGGTCTGGTCGGCAATCGAGCGGATCACCGTCAGCACACCGCCGATGGTCGCCGACTCCTCGGCCAGATGTTCGATCATTTGTGCGTTGCCTTGCACTTCGCCCACCAACGCATGCAGCCCGGTGAGGCTCAGGCCGATCACTTTCTGACCGTGTTCCACCGCAAGTCCAGCATTACGACTGGCATCGGCAGCCTGGCTGGCGTCACCGGCGACTTGTTGAATCGTCGCCTCGAGTTCACCGAGAGAATCGCGGATCAGCGCGGTGTCGCCGGCCTGATGCTCGGCGCCGCTGTGCAGGTCATTGCTCAATTCGGCCAACGTTCGGCTGCTGCCGGCGACTTGCTCGGCGTTGAGGCGAATGGTGCCGACCAGATCGACCAGATAGGCGCGCAAGCGATTGAGCGAGGCTTGAATGTCATGCAGTTCGCGGTTGGTCGCGCCCAGTTGAATGTCGCGGCTGAAGTCACCTTCGGCCCAGGTCGACAGCGCAGGGGCGAGGTTGGTCAGGGTTCGTGCCAGGCGTCGCTGCAAGGTATCGATGAGCAATGCGATCAGCAGGATCAGCCCGATCATCACCCCTTGCATCAACCGTACTTCGCTCTGGATCTGCCCGTGCTGGGCACGCACCACCGGTTCCAGCCCGGCGATGGACTGTTGCACGGCGGCGATTTTCAAGTGCGTCGCGGTGCTGAGGTCGGCGCGTTTCTGGATCTGTTCGCGAGTGCGCGCCAGTTCCGAGGGGTAGCGGGTGAGCAGGCTGTTGAGTTCGCGTTTGAGGCCGACGCCGGCATCTTCGGCGACGGTTTTCTCGGTGTTCTCCAGCCCCATCATCGCAGCGAAATCATCGGTGTTCGATTCGGTGCTGGCGGTCACGCCAAGTAGCGGTAAGGCCTCCAGTTGCTCGGCTTGAGCACGGATGTTGGCGACCTCGCGTTCGACATCGGCGGCCAGTTCGCTACGACCACTGCTGACCAGTTTGTCCCGGGCCAGTGACAATTTGCCCAGGTGCTGGGAGGCGACCAGCAATGGCGTCAAGTACGCCGCATTACCGCTGGCGTATTGGCTGAGCTGATCCAGGCTGGCGCCGAGTTCGCGTTCGGCTTGCAGCAGCAGTGCTTGCGGGTCACCCGCGAGTTTGCCAGCGGCCAGCAGGTCGGTTTTGCTGAACTCAGTCAGGTTCGACAGGCTCGGACGCAAGGTGTCGGCCAATGCCGGTGGCAACGCACCGAGTTCCTTTTGCAAGGCGTCGATGGCCTGGCTGGCGCTGCTCAGGCGCAGGGCATCGCCGCTGGCCAGGTAGTCCTCGACGTTGCGCTCCACTTCATTTTGAAACTGCTGAGACAGGCCCAGATAACGCTCCATCAATAGATAGGGGCGTTCCAGAGCTTTTTGCGACCACCAGAGCGTGGCGCCAAGGGCCACGCACACGGCGACCAAAAGGAGGGTATTGAGATTGGTCAACAGCTTCAGGCGCATCATGGTCTACCAACGGCAGAATGGTAAGTGCCTGAAGTTATTGCGTTTCTGTTACAGAGTTATGACCGAATGGGTCGATTCCGATGAAAAAGTGGCACTTTGCTTTGATTCCCGCGCGGCTTGTACGCGGTTACGCCCGGCGTTCTTCGCACGGTACAGCGCCTCGTCGGCCTGGCTGGCCATCATCAGGCTGTCAGAGTCTTCGCGCAATTCGACGACACCGGCGCTGAAGGTGCACCAGAGGTCCTGCGGCTGAGCGGGGTAGTGAATTTCGGCAAAGCGCTGACGGATTTCATCGAGCACCTTGTAGGCCGATTCGATATCAGTGTCTGGCATCACGATGGCGAACTCTTCACCGCCGTAACGACCGATGAAGTCGGTCTTGCGCAACCGTTGCTTGAGAAATAGCGCCAGGCTCTTGATCACCCGGTCGCCCATGGGATGGCCGTGACTGTCGTTGACCCGTTTGAAGTGGTCAATGTCGAGCATCGCAAAGCTCAGCGGCTTGCTTTCGCGACGGGCGCGGAATGAACAGTCTTCGAGCAATTGCAGAATGTGGGTGTGGTTGTACAAACCGGTCAGGCTGTCGCGCACCATCCGCGCTTTCAGATTGCGCGCACGCGCCGCGCGGTTGCGCACGGTGGTGATCAGGTGCCGTGGCTTGATCGGTTTGGTCAGGAAGTCGTCGCCGCCCTCGCTCATGGCGTCGAGCTGCTTGTCCAGGTCGTCTTCGGCTGACAGATAAATGATCGGCACGCTGACATAGCGGTCGTTATGCCGGATCACCTTGGCCAGTTCGGTACCGGTGCAGGCCGGCATGTACATGTCGAGGATGATCAGGTCCGGCTGGAAATCCGCCAGTTCGGCCATGGCCTGGATCGGTTCGATCAAGGTCCGCGTGACGATCCCGGCGCTGTTGAGCAGGCGTTCGGTGTGCAAGGCCTGGGCGCGGGAGTCGTCGATGATCAGCACTTTATAAGGTTCGTACTGGGCGACGCAGGTCAGGACTTCGATCTTTTCCAGCAGGCTCGAGGCTTCGAGGGTGCCGGTGAGAAATTCCTGGCCCCCGGCACGCACGGCGGCGAGGCGGGTCGGGGTATCGGTTTCGTGCAGGCTGAAAAACAACAGCGGCAAGGGCTGATCGAGACCCTCCTGGGCTTCAGCCGCCAGTTTCAGGCCAATGCCGGCGCCACTGAAGTCGACGTCCATGACAATCGCCGCCGGCAACCGCTCGACCATCGAGGAGCGGAACGCGGCGACACTGTCGAGGGATTGAGCGCTGAGCCCGAAGAATTCAAGTTGCTTGGCCAGCCGCTCGGCCCGGTCGTGATCCTGCAGCATCACGTAGATCGGTTTGCGCAGCGGCGGCAGAAAGGTGTGTTCGAACTGATCGCCATGGCGCAGGCCGGTGCGGGACAGGCGCTGCATCAGGCGATTGAGGTCGGTGATCAGCCCGCTGCTCAGACGTCCGCGGTTGGCGTCCACCGCTTCCAGCGACTGGCCGATGTGGCGCGCCAGCTGGGTGTGTTCCGGTTGTTCGAAACGTTCGGCAAAGCGCAGCAAGCGCAGATTGGCCTCACTCAACTCCGACAAGTCGGTGGTGGACCATTCGTTGCGCTGTAGACGTTGCCATATCTCAAGAATCTGACGTGCCTGATGAATGACCCGCTGGGCAAAGTGGTGCTTGAGGCGCTCACGGCTGGGGTCTTCTGGCTCGGTCATATCCTGACTACTAGTTAGGGTGCATGCTGAGATCGACTGGTGGCTCTATGCTAGCACCTCTTTTCGATTGCATGAGTGTCGTACGTCAATAATCTGCAAAGCGACTTCATTCAATTTCTGACCGACTGGTCGCATAGGCTCAGCGCTGTGCTTCATTTATAGTGACAGCTCGACTGCAGTCATTGTGTGGCTCGCTGTGACGCGCAGGATTTAATGCGCGGCAAATGACGCACGATGGCGTAGGGTTGTGGTCGAACCGATGAACTCAAGTGATTGAAAGGATATCGCCATGCTGGACTGGAAGAACCGCACAGGCAGCGCGCCTGAGCGTGCCGCTGAACCGAAATCGGCCACCCGCAGTTATTTTGGCGGCCTGTTGTTCAGCCGGGCGCTGGCTACTCTGATTGTTCTTTACCTGTTGGTGGCGATCGCGCTGGGCTGGTACTGGAGCCAGGAGCCGGCGCTGTTCCCGGTTCAGCAGAATGCCCAAATGGCGGCCGAGAAAGAAGGCAAGCAGATGGTGGTCGGGTACACCACGGTGGAAACTCTCAAGACCGTCGCTGGCACCCTGCTGACCAAGCCGGGCGGCTATATTTCCAACGACCGTTTCCCGCCGGGGCTGTGGATGGATAATACGCCGAGCTGGGAATATGGCGTGCTGGTCCAGGTCCGCGACCTGAGCCGTGCGCTGCGTAAAGACTTCGCCCGCTCGCAGTCGCAGTCCACCGAAGACGCCGACCTGGCCAAGGCCGAGCCACGTTTCAACTTCGACAACAAAAGCTGGGTGCTGCCATCCAGTGAGTCCGAGTATCAGGAAGGCATCAATTCCCTGAGCCGTTATCAGGCTCGCCTGTCCGATCCAAGTCAGAAAAGCGCGCTGTTCTACGCCCGTGCCGACAACCTGAATAACTGGTTGGGCGATGTCGGTACCCGTCTGGGGTCGCTGTCGCAGCGACTGTCGGCCAGCGTCGGCCGGGTCAAGCTCAACACCGCACTGAAAACCGAAGTCCTGGCCCCGGGTCAGGTGCCACAGGTCGACGAAGAAATCGTCGAAACCCCGTGGCTGCAGATCGACAATGTGTTCTACGAAGCCCGCGGCCAGGCCTGGGCGTTGTCCCATCTGCTGCGCGCCATCGAAGTCGATTTCGCCGATGTGTTGGCGAAGAAAAACGCCACGGTCAGCGTGCGCCAGATCATTCGTGAGCTGGAAGCCTCGCAAGAACCGGTCTGGAGCCCGATGATCCTCAACGGCAGCGGCTTTGGTGTGCTGGCCAACCACTCGCTGGTCATGGCCAATTACATCTCCCGGGCCAACGCCGCGGTGATCGATTTGCGTCAATTGCTCAATCAGGGCTGAGTCATGGTCGATAGCTCCGTCGATGACATGCGTGAGGCCGCCCATCGGGCGGCTTCCGATGCCGAACAGATCGCCTGGGTCGACGAGCAGGACAACCTGCTCGGCGCTCTGGTCCGCTCCGAGCTGCGCGAACGCGAGCTGATCGGTCGCGGTACCTACATCATGCTGTTCAATTCTGCCGGTGAACTGTGCGTGCACCGGCGCACCCTGAGCAAAGCGATATACCCCGGTTATTGGGACGTGGCGGCCGGCGGCATGGTGCTGGCCACTGAGACTTACGCCGAATCGGCGGCCCGTGAGCTGGAAGAAGAGCTGGGCGTGAGCGGTGTAGAACTGACCGCCCATGATCACTTTTTCTTCGAGGACACCGGCAACCGACTCTGGTGTTCGGCGTTTTCGGCGGTGTGGGACGGCCCGTTGATCCTGCAACCGGAAGAAGTGCTAGAAGCGCGCTTCATCCCGATCGATCAGGTTCTGCTGGAAATCACGCAGAAGCCTTATTGCCCGGACTCTCTGGCGGCCTTGCAGCGCTATCTGCGCGCCCAAGGGAATAACGTCGCAAAAGAGCTATAAATTGGCGCCGATTGGCTCTTAGCAATCGGCGTTTTTGTCGTTACACTGCGCGACCTTTTCACGCTGAACCGGTAATGCTTGTTGTAGGAATGCTCCTACGCTCATACACCGATGTATAACGGTCCAGTAGCGCTGCCCCTGCCTGAGTGGGGCTTCGCGGTCGATGGCATCTGCCACGACCAGTCTTTGTCCTCCCAAGAGGATTGCCGGTGGCCAAAAAAGCCGCATCCTTCGCCGCCCTTGGTGGCCTGGTATTTTCCACCGACGCAGGTCGTCATTGCCCGGATTGCAGTCAACCGGTGGATGCCTGCATCTGCAAACAAACCGTTATCCCGGCCGGCGACGGCATCGCTCGCGTGCGTCGCGAAAGCAAGGGCCGTGGCGGCAAGACGGTGACCACCATCACCGGTGTGCCGTTGGCCGAAGACGCGCTCAAGGATCTGGCCACTACGTTGAAGAAACGTTGCGGGACCGGTGGGGCGTTGAAAGACGGGATAATCGAAATCCAGGGCGATCATGTCGAGCTACTCTTGGCCGAGCTGATCAAACACGGTTTCAAGGCGAAGAAGTCCGGCGGCTAGCAGCCTCTGTGAAAACCACCCGCGGCTTGATCCAGCCCTGTTCATCCTGGTCTGGCGTCGTCTCCATGGTTTTCACAGAGCCTGTTCATGACCGGTTTCTAAACTCACTGCGGTCAGCGAGGTCTACCCCCTCGTTGACGAACCGTCATTTTCATTCTTTAGACTGCGCCGGCCTGAACCCAGGCGACGCTCTATGACTTCTTTAATAGGGGACTTCGATGTCCGTACGACGCACACGCAAAGACGATGGCAGCCAATGGACAGTTGCGGACAGCCGCAGTGTTTACGGGATTCGCCATTGGGGGGCCGGGTATTTCGCGATCAATGACGCCGGTCGCGTCGAAGTTCGTCCGAACGGTCCGACCAGTTCGCCTATCGACCTCTTCGAGCAAGTCGACCAACTGCGCAAAAGCGGTTTGTCCTTGCCGTTGCTGGTGCGTTTCCCTGACATCCTGCAAGACCGCGTACGTCAGTTGACCGGTGCGTTCGACGCCAATATCGAGCGTCTGGAATACCAGAGCAAATACACGGCGTTGTACCCGATCAAGGTCAACCAGCAGGAAGCGGTGATCGAAAACATCATCGCTACCCAGGACGTATCGATCGGTCTGGAAGCAGGCTCCAAGCCTGAGTTGCTCGCCGTTCTGGCGTTGGCACCGAAGGGTGGCACCATCGTCTGCAACGGTTACAAGGACCGCGAGTTCATCCGCCTGGCGCTGATGGGCCAGAAGCTCGGTCACAACGTGTTCATCGTGATCGAGAAAGAATCCGAAGTCGGTCTGGTGATCGAAGAAGCAGCGTCGCTCAAGGTCAAGCCGCAGGTCGGCCTGCGCGTGCGTCTGTCGTCCCTGGCATCGAGCAAGTGGGCAGACACCGGCGGTGAAAAATCCAAGTTCGGCCTGTCGGCGGCGCAACTGCTGTCGGTGGTCGAGCGTTTCCGCGCCGCCGGCCTGGATCAGGGTATTCGTCTGCTGCACTTCCACATGGGTTCGCAGATCGCCAACCTGGCGGACTACCAGCACGGCTTCAAGGAAGCGATCCGTTACTACGGCGAGCTGCGCAACCTTGGCCTGCCGGTGGATCACATCGACGTCGGCGGCGGTTTGGGCGTGGACTACGACGGTACGCATTCGCGTAACGCCAGTTCGATCAACTACGACATGGACGATTACGCCGGTGTCGTGGTCGGGATGCTCAAGGAGTTCTGCGACGCGCAGAGCCTGCCGCACCCGAACATTTTCTCTGAAAGCGGCCGCTCGCTGACCGCTCACCACGCCATGCTGGTGGTGCAGGTGACCGACGTCGAGAAACACAACGACGACGTGCCGAAGATCGATAACAAGGAAGAGCTGCCGGAAACCGTGCAGTGGCTGGTTGATCTGCTCGGCCCGACCGACATCGAGATGGTCACCGAAACGTACTGGCGCGCGACGCACTACATGAGCGACGTGGCCACTCAATACGCCGATGGCAAGCTGACCCTGGCGCAAAAAGCCCTGGCCGAGCAATGCTACTTCGCCGTTTGCCGCCGCCTGCACAACTCGTTGAAGGCCCGTCAGCGTTCCCACCGTCAGGTGCTCGACGAACTCAACGACAAGCTGGCCGACAAGTACATCTGCAACTTCTCGGTATTCCAGAGCCTGCCGGATACCTGGGCCATCGGCCAGGTCCTGCCGATCCTGCCGCTGCACCGTCTCGACGAAGAGCCGCTGCGCCGTGCGGTGCTGCAAGACCTGACCTGCGACTCCGACGGCAAGATCAAGCAGTACGTCGATGAGCAGAGCATCGAAACCAGTTTGCCGGTGCACGGTTTGAACGAAGGTGAAGACTATCTGCTGGGGATCTTCCTGGTGGGTGCCTACCAGGAAATTCTCGGCGACATGCACAACCTGTTCGGTGACACCGACTCGGTGAACATCTACCAGAACGCCGACGGCAGCGTGTACCACGCCGGTATCGAAACCCATGACACCATCGAAGACATGTTGCGCTACGTGCACTTGTCGCCGGAAGAACTGATGACCCACTACCGCGACAAGTGCGCCAGTGCCCGCATCAGCGCCGCCGAGCGCACCCAGTTCCTCGATGCCTTGCGTCTGGGCCTGACCCGTTCGTCTTACCTGTCTTCTTGAGGTAAGGCTCCGTTCTCATCGGGTTGTCTGAAAATTCTCCATACGTTGGGGAAATTTCAGATGGCCTGGTGCGACACTTCTCTCTTTTCAAGCGAAATAACCCACAGACCGGGCTATCCAAGCGATTTGGTCTTCTTTTTACGTAGGTCATTTCCTAAGTTGTACTTCGGCACTCTACTCGGCCATGTCTCTCAGCGAGAATCCCCGGCCGCCCCTCCTGTAGAGAATCGCCGATGTTCGATCCAGTCAACGAGCTGTCATTTCGTCTGGATATAGCGGGTCTTCCCGACCCCTTTGAGGTCTTGGCCTTTACCGGTAGTGAAGCCATCAGCGAGCCTTTTGTGTTCGACGTGGATCTGCTGAACAGTGACCCAACGCTGGACCTCGCAAGCCTGCTGTATCGCTCGGCCTTTTTGCACTTCGGGCCCTTGGGGCAGGGTATTCACGGACAGTTGCTTGGCCTCGTTCAGCTCGGCCATGGCGGTGAGCCCAGGCTATGTCGTGTCCGTCTGGGGCCCAGGCTGGCGTGTCTGGCCCAGCGCTTCAATCAGCGAATATTCAGCCAGTGCTCGGTGCCGGATATTCTCGCTCAAGTACTCAAGGAGCACGGCATTACCGGTAAGGGTCGGCGCTTCGAGCTGAGCGGCGATTATCCGTCTCGTGATTTCTGCACGCAGTACCGGGAATCAGACCTGCAATTTCTCCAGCGTCTGTGCGCCCAGGAACGACTTCATTACTACTTCGAACACCGCTCACGCGGACACTGCCTGGTGTTCGGTGATGGTCTGGGGCAGTTTAGCCGTGGCGAAGAGAGCGTCTTCAAGGGTGAGAACGAACGGCCAGGTGTGCATCAGTTCAAGCTTCACGGCGGCGGGCAGATCGCCGAAGGCCAGACGAATCTGGCGACCCTGCGCAGCGGCCAACTGATGCCGCTGTCCGGCCATCCGTGTGTGGACTGGAATCGTCTCTGGCTACTGACCCATGTCGAGCATCAGGGGGGGCAGGAACCAGGGCTTCCTTATAGCAACCAACTGCGCGCCGTTGGGCAGGAAATGCCTTTCGTGGCACCTCATTCGGGCGTGAAGCCGAGGATGCACAGCCTGCAGCGGGCGTGGGTGGTCGAGGTCGATGAGTCTCAACCGGATCTGTCCAGATCGGTTGCCGTGCAGTTTGACTGGCTTTACCAGGGGGAGGGAGCAGCGCCCAGCCACTGCTGGTTGCCGTTGGCTCCCGAGCTGGAAGGCGCCGGGACCCTACCGTTGAGTGCAGGGGCGCAGGTGCTGGTGAGCTTTATCGAAGGCGATCCGGATCAACCCTTGATCAGCGGATTTCTTCCCGGCGCCGCATCGAGCGCCGAGTCAGTCATACCCGACCTGCAACCCTCCTTGACGAGCGATTCCGGCCCGGCGCTCGACGGCTTGTTGGGCATGCTGCGATCCAGCGAACCCTTGGTGCTCCTGTGCCTGCTGCCCGGCGGCGGCAGTTTCAGTCATTGCGCGCAGTCCTTTTGCACCTGCCGGGCGGCGATGCAGCTCGGCCAGAGCGGTGCGGCATGATCGCCGCTCAAGCGGTCGACCCGACCCCGCAATGGCTGTTGCTCGATGTGCCGGGTGTGCCTCAGGCCGGCGCGAGTTTGCGGCAACAGTTTGCTCATGCCCGATGGTTCCATCTGTTCGAAGGCACCGAATTTCACCCATTGCGTGAGCACGGGCCGGTGTTGGTCGACCTTCGCGAATGCCCGGCACTGGCCGAGCTGTGCCAAAGTACGCCACATACCTGGAGCGGGTTGCTACTGGCCAGTGAGGCATCGTCATCGCAGTTGCTGGAGCATTTGCGACGCATGCTCGCAGTCACCTTGGGTCTGCATCACCGGGCCTTGTTGAGTTACTACAACCCACACACGGCGAGTTATTTTTTCGATGCCTGCGATGCGCAGGAGCTGAGTCGCTGGTTAGGTCCGATCGATCAGTTGCGCTGGTTCGGCGGCACCTGGGCCGACCGGGCCATAGGCTGTCAGGGCTGGCAGCAGTTGTTCAATCCGCGGCTTGCCGTCAGGCCGCTGGCCATCGAAGAAAACCTCAGCCTGCGTCAGCGAGACACCTTGCAAACGTGCCTGCTGGAACAACACGCCTGGCGCTGGAGCCGATCCACCGGCACCGACTACAACAGCTTGTGGGTGTACCTGCAGGAAGGGCTGGCACTGGGCTTCAGCGAACGCCCGGTGCTCGATGGCTGGTTATGGCTGCGCTTGCAGCACCCCAACGCAATGCCTGGGCAGTCGTTGCCGGGAATCACCCAGCAGGAGCGTCTCGATAGCCTGCGCAACCTGTGGCAGAACGATCAACCCTGACCATCCTGACCCTCGTCATCCGTTGAGCCAGCTGTCGTGCTTGCGCAAGTACCAGGCGAACGCGCCAAGGGTTAGGCTGCGCAGCAACATGAACAACAGGAAGGTTATCCACAGTCCATGGTTGCCCAAGCCTTGCAGCGCCCAGGCGAAGGGCAGCAGCAGGATCACCGTCAGCAGCATGCCATTGCGCATTTCCCGGGCGCGGGTGGCGCCGATGAACAGGCCGTCGAGCAGGTAACTCCAGACGGCAATCAGCGGCAGTACCGCGAGGTAAGGCAGGTAAAGGAAGGCGGTGTCGCGCACGCTCTGGATGTCGGTCTGCATCTCGATGAACAGGTGCCCGGCGAACAGAAACAGCAAGGCAAACCCCGCACTCGCCAGCAACGACCAACCGCACGCCACCACCAGTGAGCGGCGCAGGGCTTCTCGGTCGCGAGCCCCGATGGCGTGTCCGCACAGGGCTTCTACGGCATGAGCCAAACCGTCCAGGGCATGGGCGGTCAGCAGCAGACCGTTGAGCAGTAACGCGTTGGCGGCGACCGTGGCATCGCCCAGCCGCGCGCCTTGCACGGTGATCAGGAAAAACACCGACTGCAACGCCAGGCTACGAATGAAGATGTCGCGATTGACCGCCAGTAACGGGCGCCAGCTCTTCCACAACGCCAACGCTGCCCAGGCGATATGACCGGGATAGGCGCGCAGAGCCTTGCGGGTCATGAACAGGCCGATCAGTGCGCCGGTCCACTCGGCGATCACCGAGGCCCGGGCCGCGCCGACCACACCCCACTCCAGGCCGAGTACGAACCACAGGTTCAACGCGATGTTGACCAGGTTGGTGCTCAGCAGAATCGCCAGCGGAGCCCGAGCGTTCTGGGTGCCGAGGAACCAGCCCACCAGTGCGTAGCTGGCCAGCGCCGCCGGCAAGCCAAACAGCCGCGTGTGGAAGAATTCGCGGGTGAGCTGATCGAGCTCCGCCGACGGTTGCATGAAGTGCAACGCGACCCCGCTCAATGGCACGCCCACTGCGCCCAACACGATGGCCAGGCCCATGGCCAACAACAGACCTTGCAGCAAAATCTGTCGCAACGCTGCGCCATCCCCACGCCCGGCAGCCTGGGCGGCGAACCCGGTGGAGCCCATGCGCAGAAAGCCCATGGCCCAGGCCAGAAAGGTATACAGACTGGCGCCCACCGCGACAGCGCCGAGTTGATGAGCATGGGGCAAATGGCCGACGACGGTACTGTCGACCAGCGCTACCAGCGGTACGGAAATGTTCGAGAGAATCATCGGGGCAGCGAGCGCCCAGACTCGACGATGGGTCGGACGGTCGCGCCAGTCGGCAATCAGGTTGGACATGCAGGCTCCTTGGGGGCGCCTGCATTGTAGCGACACATTGTGTTCAGCCAAGTGAACGCAATCTACAAAACATCACAGATCCAATGTGGGAGCGGGCTTGCTCGCGAAGGCTTTCTTACATTCAACATATCAGTCGCCTGACCCACCGCTTTCGCGAGCAAGCCCGCTCCCACATTGATGGTGGGTTGCCTTAATGAACGATCCAGCTCAGCAACCACAATCCCAGCAACAACCAGATAATTCCCATGATGATCGACGCGTTCATGAAGGCGCGGATCGCCGCCCATAACAGCATCAGCCCGATGATCAGCGTGATGATGCTGACGATCGAAGTCTCCATGCCCAGCGCCTGGGCCAACCCTTCGACAAAATTGCTGCCGGCGTTGCTCAACAGGTTGAACAGACCACTGAGGGCGTCGATGATGAACCGGATGGCCGAACCGATTATCTGGCCGAGCCATTCGAAAAAGCTTTCTACCTGCATGTGTACGTCCTGATGGAGTGGTGGCGTGGTTGCCGGATCCGACCGTTGGGCTATTGATCGTGCTGTCGAGTTCCCGACCGTCCAAGTATGGCGCAAACATCTCTGTAGCAGCTGCCGAAGGCTGCGTTCGGCTGCGCAGCAGTCGTCAAACCGGAAATTGCGGTGCGTCAGGCAGAGCGCGTCAGCCATATTCACGACTGCTGCGCAGCCGAACGCAGCCTTCGGCAGCTGCTACATAGATCTTGCCTTCACCCGCCATCCCCTTGAAGCTATACGCCTTCAGGAGAGCCCGATGAACCTTGTTGAACTGACCGAACGCCTGCACGCCATTCGCGACCGCAATGACTGGCGGCAATTTCACAGCCCGAAAAACCTGGCCATGGCCGCGAGCGTGGAAATGTCCGAGCTGGTGGAGATTTTCCAGTGGCTGACCGAAGACCAGTCACGCCAGTTGCCGGCGGACAAGCTCGCCCATGTCGGGCAGGAAGTCGGCGACATCGTGTTGTATCTACTGCTGCTGTGCAGCGAGTTGGGGTTGGACATGAATGACGTGGTGCGCAGCAAACTCGCGGACAGCGAACGGCGGTTCAGCTGATGAGCGACCGTCATTTCGATCAGTTGGCGACCCGTTTCGCTGAAAAAATCTACGGGGGCGCCAAAGGTGCGATCCGTCTCGCGGTGCTGCAGGCCGACCTGGCCGAAACCCTGCCGGACCGACCGTTGCGCGTACTGGACATCGGCGCCGGCCTGGGCCACATGTCGTTGTGGCTGGCCGAGCGCGGTCATCAGGTGACCCTCGCCGAACCTGCCGAACCGATGCTTGAAGGCGCTCGCCAGCGCTTCGCCGAAGCGGGGCAGACGGCGACGTTCATCCAGGCGCCGTGGCAGGATCTGCTCGGTCAGCTCACTGAACCTTACGACCTGGTGCTGTGCCACGCCGTGCTGGAATGGCTGGCCGAACCCCATGCGATTTTGCCGGTGCTGCATCAATTGACGAAGCCGGACGGCTGGTTGTCCCTGGCGTTCTACAACCGCGATGCGTTGATCTACCGCAACCTGCTCAAGGGTCATTTCCGCAAGATGCGCAAGAACAACATGGCCGGCGAGAAGCAGAGCCTGACTCCGCAGCAGCCACTGGATCCACGGGAACTGGCGGCGCAACTTGAAAGCATGTGGCAGGTCGAAACTCAGAGTGGGGTGCGGGTTTTTTACGACTACATGCCAGTGGAATTCCAGGCCCGCGTCGAACTGCCGGACTTGCTGGAAATGGAACTGGCCCACCGCCGTCACCCAAGCTTCGCCGGGCTTGGGCGCTACCTGCACTGGATCTGTCGGCCGATCTGAGCGGAGCGCGAAATGAAAAGTCGTTCAGGGTTACTGGTGATCTGTCTCGGGTTGGCGGCTTGTCAGGGCAGCAACCCTTATGTCGCGACCTCCAATCCCCTGCCACCGGCACCGCCTCAGGCCGCCACCACCTTCGACCGCAGCGCCTACCCGGCGCCGCCACGCGATTACGGTCGCTATCGCAGCTGGGCCTGGCTCAACGGACGCCTGCCACCGGGCACGGCCTGGGCCGACTCGGCGCAGATGGCCGAAGCGGTCAGTAATGCCCTCGATCAACGCGGCTTGCGCCCACTGCACGACAACCGCCCGGCGGACCTGTTGGTCAGCGCCGATTTGCATCTGGAAACCCGCTTGCGTCAGGTGCAGGACGACTATGGTTACGGCGGGGGTTATTACGGCGGCGGTTATAACCGCTACGGCAGCGGTTACGGCATGTACAACACGGTGCCGGTCATCCGCACTTATCAGGTACAAGTCGTGGTGGTGCGTGTCGAACTGTTCGACGCGAGCACCGGCCAGCCGGTATGGAGTGCCAGTGCCGAAACCAGCAGCCAGGGCAGCCAGAGCGAGCGTGCCGATGCCATACGCGAAGCTGTCGAAAAGGCTATGTCGGCGTATCCTCCTAGTTAGCTTCCCGTACAGGAAGCCTCCCGCAGGTGCATGTCTTCTATCGGAGAAAAATCATGTTCCGCCGTCTCGCTTTACTGGCCATGGCCGCGCTGCTCACTGCCTGCGCCGCCAACCAGGTCAATCATGACTTCGATGCCAGCCGCGACTTTGCCGCCTATCGTAGCTGGAGCTGGAAAGAGCCCGCCGTGCAATACCGTCCCGATGATCCACGGATCAAGAGTGACCTGACCGAACAACGCATCCGCCAGTCCGTTGCCGATCAGCTGGATCAGCGCGGCTTGCGTCCGGCCGCCGCCGGCGCCAGTTCGGATTTGAAAGTGCAGGCCTACCTGATCGTCGAAGATCGTCAGCAGCAGGTGACCACTCACTATGGCGGTGGTTATGGTGGCCCATGGTACGGCTACTGGGGCGGGCCGATGTACAACGAAACGCGCAACATCAGCTACAAGGTGGCGACCATTCAGATCGACCTGCTCGATGGCAAGGACGGCAAACTGGTGTGGCGCGGCAGCGACGAACAGACGCTTAGTCGCACACCGAACCCGCAGGATCGTAGCAATAAAATCCACGAGACGGTCGGGAGGATATTGGCGAACTATCCACCGCGCTAAACCCTGAATTAACCGACACCACAGCCCCTGTAGGAGCGAGGCTTGCCCGCGAAGAACGATAACGCGTAATGACTGGAAAACTGCTGTGTTTTCTTCGCGGGCAAGCCTCGCTCCTACAGGATCTTCGTCGTCACACAAGCCCACAATAAGCCCATTCCCACATTGGGTTTTTGTTGTCTTGGATGGCGAGTTGCCAGCAATCTGGCTAACCCTTGTCTACACTGCTTCTCACCAATGGAGGTAACCCTCGCCAGTGCGCCGGCAAAGGAGTGCGCCATGTCTCCCTGCGTGCAGTTTCGTAGCCCGGCCCGGCAACGGGGAGCGATCGGTTTGATGGCGGTGCTGACCCTGGGCATGGCCTTGGTGTTTCTGCTGATCATGGTCGACAGTGGCCGCCTGTACCTGGAAAAGCGCAGCTTGCAGCGGGTGGCGGATATGGCCGCGCTGGAGGCTGCCACGCGCAACGGTGATTGCGCCGTGGGTGCCACCGCTACCGCCTATGCCACCGCCAGCGCAAACCGCAACAATTTCACCCTGCCTGACCCCACGCGCAGCCTGACGGTGGCTTGTGGCGCCTTGACTCTGGACGCCAATAATCTTCGGGTTTTTACGGCTAATCCGAGCAGCAGCGAAGCCATTCGGGTGACCGTCAGCCATTCGATCCTGCAGAGTTTCGCCGGTGGTATTGGTGCCGTGTTCGGCGGTCCTCCAGCCAGTGCGACCCTCAACCTGACCGCAACCGCCGTCGCAGCGTTGCCACCTCCGCTGGCATCGCTGACCATTCGCAGTACGGTACTGACTATCGATACCAGCAAGTCGGCCATCCTCAATGGACTGTTCGGTGGTTTGCTGGGCAGCAATCTGAACCTCTCCGTGGCGGGCTGGAACGGTTTGATGAACACCAACATCAGCCTGCTCGGTTACCTCGATCGATTGAAGGTCGACCTCGGCCTCAACGCCGCCGGGTATAGCCAGGTGTTGGGCACTTCGGTGGCCGTCAGCCAGTTGATCCAGACGGCCGTCAATGTGCTGGACCCCGGCGGCACGCTCGGCGCGACGGCGACCATCGTCGGTCTGCAAGCACTCAAGGTTGCCGCAGGCTCCACGACCGTGGTGCTGGGCAATTTGTTGCACGTCGAGAATGGCAGCAACCTGTCGGCGTTCGCGACTAACGTGAGCGTGTTCAACCTGATCGAAGGCATCGTGCAACTGGCCAACAAGAAAAACGGTCTGGTGGCGACGCTACCGATCAATCTGGCGGGGCTGGCGCAAATCACGGCCCGGGTGCAGGTCCTGGAGCCGCCGCAACTCTCGGCAATCGGCAATCCGAAAAACGCGGCGCTGGATCCACTGGGACCCAATCGGATCTACGTGAGAACCGCGCAGGTTCGCACATTGCTGTCGATCGACTTGCCGGCACTCGACGCCATCGTGGCGCTGGTCAATGCGGTAACCGATCTGGCAGGACCGCTGACCAACACCCTCAACGCCTTGCTCAATCTCAACCTGGTGGCGGTGCTCAACTCACTGACTTGTGCCTTGGGCGTACCCTGCCAGACACCCGACATCATCGTGTTGCCGGGGCCGATACGGCTCGACGTGGCGCTGGAGGTCGCCAGCGCCAGCAGTTACGTCACCGCCTACAGCTGCGTCAGTAACACCAGTAAAACCCTGACCACTAACACCAGTACATCGCTGGTGAACCTGAAAATCGGCCGGATCGATTCGGCCAGCATGTTCGGCAGCAACACCACACCGCCGGCGGTCACGGTGCAGCCGTTGAAGGTGATCGATATCGGGATCAAAACCTGTCGCAGGCTGCTGTTCTTGCCCATCACCTGCGATCCGCGTGTGCCCGGCATCGGTGGCGGCATCGATATTGTTGCCGACACCAGCGTGGCGGCGAACGCCAACATTTCCCACGTCTACTCCGCACCACCCGCCACCAGCCTGCCGGAAATAAATCAGCCACCGTTCTACTACTCGTTCACCACCAGCAGCATCGTCAGCAGTCTGCTCAATACCCCGCTTAACATTCACGTGGACATGTATGGCCCGTCGGGCAGTCTCGTCAGCGGTCTGGGGACGATCCTGAGCAGCGTCACTACCTTGCTGGTCAGCGCGATCAACAGCGTGCTTAGCCCGTTGCTCGACAGCTTGATCAACACCTTGCTGTTAAGCCTTGGGATCGACTTGAACAAGGTCGACGTCGGCGCCAATCTCAGTTGTCACTCGGGGCGCGCGACGCTGGTGATCTGATCGTCTGTGGCAATCGGCAACTCGATACAAAACCGCGCGCCCTCGGTCGAGTTTCTTACACTCAACTTACCGCCCATGTTTGCGACGATGCCGTAACTCACCGACAGCCCGAGCCCGGTGCCGACGCCCACCGGTTTAGTGGTGAAGAACGGTTCGAAAATCCGCTCCAGCAGCCGTGGATCGATGCCGCCGCCGTTGTCCTCGACCCACAGTCGAACCGAGTATTCATCACGTTCGGCGTACACCGAAATCCACGGTTTGAACTCCCGGTCGGCCTCGCGCTTGCTCAGCAGCGCATCCCTTGCATTGACCATCAGATTGATCAGCACCTGTTCCAGCTGATCGACGTAACCGCGTACCTGCATCTCGAATCCGGTTTCGCTGACCCGCAGCTCGACCCCTTTGCCGCGCATGCCTTCGGACAGCAGTGACAACGTGCCCTCGATGGCTTGAGCCGGATTGAACGGGTGCTGCTCGATCTCCGAGCGCCGACCGAATACCCGCATGTGATCCACCACCCGCGCGGCACGCTGGACTTGAGCGTCGATGCGGTTGAGCTTGTCTGTCAGGTAATCGATTTGCGCATCACCGTTGCTCAGGCGCTTGAGCACATTGACGATGGCCATGCGCATCACGTTCAGCGGCTGATTGATTTCATGGGCCAGCCCGGTGGCCATTTCGCCAAGGGTGGCCATTTTCGCGCTCTGGGTCAGCTGTTGCTGGGCGCGTCGGACTTCGGTGTTGTCGCGGCCCACGGCTTGAATCTCAAGCAAGCGACCCTGCTCGTCGAACACCCCGCGATCCGACCAGACCCACCAGGCGTGTTCCCGTCCCGGCAGTTGCAGGTTGATTTCCGCGGTGCTGACCGGGAACTCCGGGCTCAGGTGACTGAGCCGCTGGAGGAACGCTTCGCGCTGTTCCGGCGACATCCAGCTGCCCAGGTTTACTCCCGGCAGCTTCTCGGGCTGGCATTCCATATAGGTCGCCAGCGGGCGGTTGCCGAAGGTCAGTGTCAGGTCTGGAAGGTAGCGGCAGATCATCGCCGGGGAATCTTCCACCAGGATCCGATAGCGCTCTTCACTCTGTTTTACTTGCTCGGCGGCCAGGGTCGCTTCGGTGACATCCAGCCACAGCCCTACGGCTTCCACCGGCAGCCCGAGGTCGTCGCGCAGCAGTTTGGCTTCGTCGAGCAGCCAGTGGTAATCGCCGCGACTGTCGCGCAGCCGATAACGGGCACGCACCGAACCTTCGCGCAGCAATTGCCGGGTGCGCTCGAAATAGCCGTCACGGTCCTCGGGGTGGACCCGTTCCACCAGCGCGCCGGCGGCGCAATCAGCGAGCGACCAACCGAGTAGCGGCAACAAACTGTCGCTGAAAAACGTCGGTTGCAGCGCACCTTCGACATAGCGCTGCACGTAGATCACCGCCGGTGAACTGGCGATCAGGTTGTCCAGCCGGGCATGGGCGGCCGCGGCGTTCTGCTCCTGATTCTTGATGTCACTGATGTCGAGCATGAAACCCACCAGCCGCCGGTTTCTGCCGATGCCCAAGGCCTGACCTTGCAGCCGATACCAGATCGGCGTTTGTGCCGCGTCGGGGCGATGCAGGCGTACGCACAGCAGCAACGGCGCGCCTTCGTCCTGCAAGGTTTGCAGGCGAATCGTCAGCTCTTCACGGTCGGCGGGGTGGATCTGTTCGAGCCAGTCGTGCAACGGCAAATGAGTGCTCGCAAGGTTCAGCATGCTTGCCAGCGACGGCGCCAATTGCACCTCGGCGTTGTCACTGAAGACCTCCCACCAGCCGGTGCCGAGCAAGGCTTGCAGAGACTCCAGCCGCTCCAGTTGCAGATGGTGCTGATGCTCGCGCAAGCGCTCAAGCAGCGGGCCGGCCAGGGCGGCGGTGAGTTGCAACCAGTCGCGCTCGCTCAGGTCGGGGGCACGTTCTTGCACCGGGTAGAAACCACAGAGTAACCAGGCCACCACGCCCAGGGCATTGTGGTAAGGCACCGCGAACCCTTCGGCATTGCCGAAGATGCCTTGCAGGCGCGGGTGTTCGCTGGGAGTCAATTGCTGGGGAACGGAGCCATTCAAACTGTCGAGACCGGTGCCCAAACGCTGATCGATTTCCCACAATTGTGGCGCATCGAAGGCCGCGTAATGCTGGTGAATCAGCCAACCCTCGGCCTGTTCATCGAGCAAAGCCATGGCGATACAGGGGATCTGAAAGCGCTGGGCCAGACCTTGCAGTTGCTCCGCCAGCACCTCGGGCAAGCGCGTCAGGCTGCACAGGCGCAACTGTTCGCTGACCTGCGCCGCGAGCAACTGGCATTGTTCACGGCTGCGCGCTTGTCGACGTTCGAGCAGCAGGTCGCCGATGTCGATCAACTGCAACAGCCAGTTTTCGCCCAACGGCTGCACCCAGCCACGCAGATGCAGCGGTTGTTCGCCGAGGCTGAAAAAATCCAGGTCCAGGCTCTGTCCCTGCCACTCGGCAGGCGCGCCTTCGACCGACAGGCCGCTATGGGGCATGAGGTAATCGAGCAGATGCGGTGCCTGCGCGCCGGGCATATGTTGCGCCAGCAGATGCCGCAGAGGGCCAGTCAGCTGAATCACTCGGCCCTCGTCATTCAGGTGCAGCTGCAAACCGACACGTTGCACGCTCGGAGTGTCCGCACTGTTCGAGGGCTGTGGCGGCTGGCGATTGAGCAGGCGCCCGAAGAGCTTGTCCCCGGAACTCAAAATTGCAGGCTCGATCGGGCGGTAAGGGTCGCCGGCAGATTGGGCACCGAGCCGATCCCCGGCAGCACCAGGAACGGCAGCACCTGATTCAGTTTACTCGTGGGGTAATTGATGGTGACCGTCAGCACGCCACCGATATAGGTGGCACTGGCGTCGGTGGCCACATTGAAGTTCAGCGCGGCGGGAATCCAGGCCAGCTGCCGGGTCAGTTCGGTGGTCGCTATGTTTCTGACGGCGGTGTCGTAATTGGCGGTGCTCGGGTCCAGCGCCACACTGCGGCGCACCGCTTCGGCCGTCGATTGATTGAACGATTGCATCAGCAGCAGTGGCAGGCTGTAACTGACCAGCCCATAAAACACGGCGAAAAAGATGATGAACACCAAGGCGAATTCAATCGCCACGGCACCTTTTTGTTTGCGGGGGAGGCCTGTTTTCATGAGTGCGTCTACCCTGACCATCACGACGTAGTATCAGCATAGAATCATTCAGCCAAAACGGACGTTTTTTACCGGATGCAGAACTTTGTCCTACTTATCTGGCTGACGCTTTGCGCAGCACAGGATGTCCGAGAGCGGCACATCGCCAATGGCCTGACCCTTGGCGCGGGTGTACTGGCGCTGGCATATCTGTTGTGGACGGGCACCACATGGTTGGGGGCCGAGGCGGTGCAGGGCGGCTGGGCTTTGTTGTTGGCACTGGCCTTCACCTTGCCTGGTTATGCGTTGAGACGTCTGGGGGCGGGCGACGTGAAACTGATGGCGACGCTGGGCCTTGCGACGGACGGTATGCACCTGCTCGGCAGCTTCATCGGCGCCGGATTGGCCAGTGTGTTCTGGCTGCTGCTGGCGCCAAGACTCTGGCTGTATATGGGGCAGGGGCTTAGGGAACGTCTTCGTTACCTGGGGCCGGGAACGTCAAAAAAGCAGCCCTTTGCGCCATTCGTATTGGTGGGCATGTTGCTCACTCTGGTCTGGATGCATTAGTCGCCGGGCAATACTCGTTCTATGTACATAGTTGGAAAGTGCGTCTACTTTCAAAACAGTTGTTGTACAGCCTGTGGGTAGTGGGTACAGGAACGGTCAAGCCATACTTGGCATGGAGTGACACGTGAACAAGCTTATCTCGGCAATAAAGGTCCTTGTAGTCGATGACGAACCATTGGTTGTCGAAGAACTATGCGAGTTCATCGAGCGCAATGGTTATCGCTGTGTTCCTTGTCAGTCCGGCAAGCAGGCGATCGAGCGTTTCAATGAATATGAGGATATCGGCCTGGTGCTCTGTGATTTGCGGATGCCTGACATGGATGGCATTCAGCTCGTCCAGGCGTTGCAACGGTTGTCCGGCAAACATCGGGCGTTCGAAGCGATCATGCTCACCGGCCGCGCCGACAAGCAGGACGTGATCAAGGCCTTGCGCGCCGGGTTCGCCGACTACTATCAGAAACCGATTGATCTGGATGAGTTGCTCGAAGGTTTGCGGCGCCAGGAAGTGGTCTTGCAGGAGCGGCAGAAAAACCTGCAGTTGGGGCATTTGAGTCAGAAGCTGCAGTACCTTTGTGAGTCGATCGACGAGCTGTATCAGGATCTGGACAAGGTTCGTCGGGGGCCGTCTTCTGTGCCTTTGTCGGATTCGGCTGGCGGTGCATTCAGTGAGGTGGAGCGGGTGGAGATGCCGGCGGTTTTCAATCAGCTGTCGCCGCGGCAGCTGGAGGTGGCGCGGTTGGTGGGCAAGGGGCAGACCAATTATCAGATCGCCTGTGAGTTGGGGATTACCGAGAACACGGTGAAGCTTTATGTGTCGCAGGTGTTGCGGTTGACGCATATGCATAACCGCACGCAAGTGGCGTTGGCGTTGTCGCCCGGTAATGCTGGTGTGCGGCGGCTTACTGCGCACTGAGTTTTTTCGGGTGTACGCTGTTCCATTGGTGTACATATCCGTTGCTGCGGTAACGGCGGCTTATGGTTTCGCCCTTACGGCGAGTCCCTTTTGGCAAACGTCCCAAAAGGAACCAAAAGGTCTCGCCCCAAGCGTCCGGCCCCTCGCTAAGGCTCGGCGTTCCTTCGCTCCGGTATCCATCTGGGGGCATCGCCCTACGGTTGGCTTCGCTTCAACCTACATGCGATGAGTTCGACTGCGTCGAACGGCGCTGCGCGCCAATCCCCAGATGAACACCTCCACTCAGCCTCCCGAAGGGGCGGGTGGATCAAAATCAAAAGCCAGATCAAAAGCTGCAGGCGAGCTAACGCTCGGCCTGTTGAGTGGTGAGGGGCGGGTGAGCGCCACTCCACTGTGGGAGCGGGCTTGCCCGCGATGGCGGCCTGACAGCCGACCAATCTCTCTCAGACATACGCCAACCCACTTGTAGGAGCGAGGCTTGCCCGCGAAGACGGTCCGACATTCAACATTGATGTCGACTGACACGCCGCTTTCGCGAGCAAGTCCGCTCCCACAATTGAATCGTGTGCATCTGCAAGAGATTGGTTGGCTGTCAGGCCGCCTTCGCGGGCAAGCCTCGCTCCTACGGGGATCGCCATTGGCCTTTCAAGGGCGGCCTGACGGTCGATCAATCTCCCTCAGATGTACGCTGACCCACTGTGTGCGAGCCTGCTCGCGATGGCTGCCTCAAAGGCAACGATGTTTATCGATCGGTAAAAACATCAGAACCTTCCCACATGTTTTTCAGGTTGCCCGTCGGACGCTGCGTCTCTAGCCTTTGTCCGTCGCTGACAATTCAGCGACCGGGCGTCGCGGCTCGTTTCTTGAGGCATAATCGCTCCACCAAACCACAACACTTTTGGGTGTCTGTCGTTTCGTGTCATGGCGACTGTGCGCGGGATACCTTCGGGTATGCCGAGCTGCCTCGGGGATCGGTCCGCGAACCCGCGTACAGCTGCCACCCCAACTTGCGTCGCGGCAATTTGGAAGTGGCTCCATTTCATCCCAGAGGTGTAATCATGTTCAAAGCAACCCCGAATCCCCCAGAAGCCGACAACGTTTCCCCCTACGAATCCCTCGATTCAAAAAAACTCCACGACGCCGCTAACCGAGCGCTCGATCACTACCTCAATCCAGCCGCTCTCAAATCCCCCGTGGCCCGCAAGCCGAGCACGATGTTTATCGTTGCGCCGGATATCAAAGACGAAGACCTGTTGGCCCACACCTGTGAATCGTTGGCCCAGGCCAGTGTGATGGCGAGTGATTTTGCGGGGTATCTGGAAGGGCCGAACCGGCACATGGCGATGGCGATTCAACAGATCGTCATGCTGGCAGAACTGGCGGTGAATCGAATGCTGGATAACGTGGCCATACCAAAACCTGCGCCACACAGCTAATCCCCCTGTAGGAGCGATCTGTGGCGAGGGGGCTTGCTCGCGCTTGAGTGCGCAGCACTCACAAGATCTTTGGTATATCAGAGATTTTGGGGCCGCTACGCAGCCCAGCGCGAGCAAGCTCGCTCGCCACAGGTCGCTCCTACGGGATCGCCGCTGTGCCTTTCAATGATGAAAGGCCCGGGCCAATGCGCTGAAGCTGGGCCCGGCCAGTACGATCAGCAGCGCCGGGAAGAGAAACAACATCATCACCACGGACATTTTCGCGGACATCTTGGAGATGTATTCCTGCAAGCGTGTCAGGCGCCGATCGTCGAGCAGTAGTTTGAGTCCCAGCAGCGATTTCATGGCGCCGCCGCCCTGGTGGATCAATTGCTGAAGAATCACGCAGGTGTCGGTGAACTCATCCACCGCCAGTAACTGGGTGGCCTTGTTCAGTTCTTCGCCCAGTTCCAGACCGGAATCGACCCGGGTCAGTATCAGGCGCAGTTCATGGGTCAGGACCGGCAGTAATTGTTTGCCTTCGATGCTCAACACTCGCAGCGACTGTTCCACCGCCATGCCGGATTCGAACAGGATGCGCAGCAGCGGAATGAAGGTCGAAATCTCGATGGCCAGTTGTCTTTGCCGACGGTACGCGGCAGCGGCCAACAAGCGTTTTGGCAGCAAATAACCGAGGGCGGTGGCGAAGGCCGGGGTGATCCAGTGGTTGTTCACCTGCGGGAAGAACACGCTCTGGATCAACAGACTCAGGACCAACGCAAGCACCGGTATGCCGATCTGGCAGGCGGCGAACAGCGAGCGTTGGCGGGCGCTGCGCCAGCCGAGGCGGTTGAGCAGCATTTGGGTTTCGTTGTCCAGTTTGACCGAGCGCTGGCCGATGCGGCTGTTGCCCAGCACTTGCAACCAGTGACTGACGCGATGGTCGTTCAGCGGTTTGCCGTCCAGTCGTTGAGCCACTTGGCGAGCACGCCGATGTTGGTCCAGCAGCCCACTGAGCAGCAACAGCGTGGCCGCCAGAAACAACAGTGCGCTGATCAGCAGGGCTATTTTCATACGCTGCGCAACATGCGCCACAGCGCCAGGCAACCCACGACCTGCAGGCCGAATGCGGTCGCGAGCATCATTTGCCCCGAGCTGCTGTTCCACATGGCGAGCAGGTATTTCGGATTGGACAACAAGAAGTAAGCGGCAAGCCCCACGGGCATCAGGGCCAGCACTATCGCCGTGATGCGGGTTTCGCCCGTCATGGCGCGCAGTTGGCGCGCAGCCTGGTCACGTTCGCGGATCATTTTGATCAGGTTCTCAAACAGCTCACTGGCATTGCCGCCGTAGCGGTGATTGACCTTCAGGCCCAGCGCGAACAAGCGAAACTCGTCCTTCTCGTACAGTTCGGCGAAGTCCGTGACAGCGTCAGGCAGGCTGACGCCCAAATGCACGTTGCGCTGAACCCGGCCCATGGCGTTCTTCAGTGGATCTTCGGCGGCGTCGATGGCGACCAGCACCGCATCGGCCAGGGTGCGTCCGGACTTCAGACTTCGTACGGTGTGATCGAGCAATGGCGGCAGTTGTTCGATCATGCGCTTGAGCCGGCGCTGATAGCACCAACTGATGTACAGCCTCAGAGCCAGAGGTGGTATCAGCAGCAACACCAACAAACCGATCCAGCTGGCGAGGGCAAACCCCAGCAAAATGCCCAAGGCCCAGAGCAACAGCCACAACCCCAGGCGCTCGGTGGGGCGACCGAGACCGGCGCGTAGAAAGGTCCGTTCCAGGCCCGCCCAGGATGATTTCGCCACCGCCAGTTGCGGTTGTCCCTGCGTCAAGCGACCGAGGGTTCGATCGATGCCGGTCTGGCGCAGACCGTTGTAGAACAAGCGGATCGACAGGCCCAGCAACGTCAGGCAAATCAGGATGAGCAGCGCCGGTTTGAGCATGCCGTGACCTTCAGTGCGATAAGGGAGAGAGCGCCGCCTCGCGGCGTAGTTTATCGCCGGCGGGGTTGACCGCCTCGCGCAGAAAACCGAAACCGGTGCGTCGATCAAACTTGAATAGCGTATTGGTCACATACACGTCATCACGAATACCCACGACCTCCACCACTTCGCTGACGCAGCGGCGGCCATCGGGCAGGCGCGTCAGTTGAATCACCACGTCCAGTGCCGCACAGATCATTTGCCGCAGAGTGCGTTCGGCGATGGTGCGTCCGGTCAGGCCTACCAAAGTCTCCAGGCGCAGCAGCGCATCCTGGGCATTGTTGGCGTGCACGGTGCTCATGGACCCGTCGTGCCCGGTGTTCATCGCGGTGAGCACGTCGACCACTTCGACGCCGCGAATTTCGCCGAGGATGATCCGGTCCGGGCGCATCCGCAGCGCGTTGCGAATCAGGTCGCTGGCCTTCACTTCGCCGTGGCCTTCGGCATTCGGCGGTCGGGTTTCCAGGCGTACGACATGAGGATGGCCGAGTTGCAGTTCGGCCACGTCTTCGATGGTGACCAGGCGTTCGTGAGGGGCGATCAACTGGCTGAGAATGTTCAGCAGCGTGGTCTTGCCGGTGCCGGTACCGCCGCTGACAAGGATGTTGCAACGCTTGCCCACGGCCTCCTGAATGAACTCAAAGATCGCCTGGTCGATGGTTTGCATCGCCATCAGATCGGAGCTTTTGAGCATGTCCTTGCGGAATTTTCGAATCGACAGGCACGGGCCATCGAGGGCAATGGGCGGGATGATCGCGTTGACCCGACTGCCATCGGGCAGGCGCGCATCGACCATCGGCGACGACTCATCGAGCCGTCGGCCCAGAGGCGCGAGAATTCGTTGCATCACCCGCTCGACGTGGTGGTCGTCGATGAATCGCAGGTCACTCAGGTGCAACACACCCTCGCGTTCGACGAACACCCGGTGCGGGCCGTTGACCAGAATTTCGGTCACCGTCGAATCACGCAGCAACACCTCCAGGGGGCCGAAACCGGTGAGCTCGTCGACGATTTCCTCTGCCAGTCGCTCCATCTCATAACGGGAAATCGCCAGGTGCAGACGGGCGATGTACTCGGCGACTTTGTCGATGACGAACTGCGACAGCATTTTCCGCGAACCTTCCAGCAGGTTTTTCCCGGACTCTTCGATGGCGTCGATGATGTAGCGGTGCAGCACCAGTTTCAGGCCTTCGTGGTCGGTATTGCCTGCCGGCCCGTGGGAGGGCGCGCCGAAGAGTTTTTCCCCGCTCATGGCGCGCCCCTCAATCGGTCGAACCAGCCAGCCTTGGGTTTGTCCAGGTCTTCGGAGCGTTTGGCCAGTCGTTCGCCGAGGGCGCGCAGGCTTTGGGTCAGGTTTTCGCGCGGGGCCAGCTCGAACAGGCTCACCCCCTGATTCTTGGCGTTGAGCCGTACTTCCGGGCTGTAGGCAAGGACCGCGATAACCTCCATGCCGAAGCTTTTGCTCAACGTGTCGGAGTCTGGCGCAACGTTGCGCAGATAGCGGTCCACCAGCAACCTGGCGTGGTCGAGCTTGAGGCCTTTTTCGCGCCAGCGGCCGAGCACCTCAAGGTTGCGTCGGCAGTCGAGCACATTCTGATCGGTGTACCACAGCAACTTGTCGCAATGGCTGACGAAGGTGCGCAACGCCTCGCTGTCCGACTGGCCAGTGAGGTTCACCACGATGTGCTGGAAATGCTGACGCAAGGCGCTGAGCAGCATGTACAGCTCGGCGGCACTGGTCTGTTCCAGCGGTTCGTCGTTGCTGGCGTAGGCGAGAATCCGCAGCCCGGCGTCACAGGTGGTGAAGGCGCTGTCGATCAGCGTCGCGTCCAGGCGCCGCAGATGGCGCAACGCATCGCCAAAATGAAATGAGCTCTCCAGCCCCAGTAACGCAAGGCTGTCGCCACGCGGCAGGCCCAGATCCAGCAACAGTGTCTGCTGACCGCTCTTTTGCACCACGTGAGCCAGGTGGTTGGCGAGCAACGCTCCGTCGGCATTGCTCTGCGCACCGTAAAGCACGGTCAGGCCACCCTGTTGATTCTGTTGCATATTCGGCGTCACGGTCGGCAGGCGTTTACTCAGGCGTCGCACCAGCCCGGCAACTTCACTGGAACGCGAACCGTAAGAGACGAAATCCCGCGCGCCGGCACGCATGGCGTTGAGCACGAGTTGGTTGTCCATGCCGTCGCCCAAGGCAACGATCGCCAGCATCGGTTTGGCTTCCAGGGCACCCTCGATCAACGCGCTCTGGGCCACCACATGTTCACGGTCCAGACCCACGAACACCAGACTGGCGAAGGTCACGTCCACCAGCGTCAAGAGCTCGTCGAGGTTACCGCCGCCGGCGCTGATCACTCGGCCCAAAGGGGCAAGTGCACCTTGCAGCCACTCGAAGTCGGTGCTGTTGCGCGTGATCGCGAGGAACGTCTGACTCAGGTTTTGGGGCTGGCTCATTGCGATAACCCACCGCATGTATCGAAGCAGCTGTTGTCGAGCAAGTACTGCGTGAAACGTCTGCGCATGGAGAAGCGTCCTCGCTCGATTCAGGGCGTTTGTTGGGTGACTTCATTGCCGCGGATGACTTCCACACTCAGCTTGCGCGGTGCTGCGCCGCCGCTTACGGGTTTGGGTGTGCCGGCCAGGGCCAGTTGACTAAACTGCACCAGTTCGCGATTGGCACTGGCCAGGCTCGCCTTTGAATCGCGATTGCCGGCCCAGTATTGGTTCAGGCGTTTTTCCTCGGCGCTGCGCACGGCCAGGCGCAAAACCCCGACCTGAGCCGCGAGCATCAGGCGACTCAAGAGGGGTTCGGGGACGGCGAGCAAAACGGTGCGGGCGCTGGCGCGCTGCTGTTCCTGCTTGAGTCTTTCTTCGTTGCTGCGCGCTGGGTTGGCAGGCTGCCCATCGTTCATCAGCCCCAACTGGTCGCCGACACCGAGTACCCGCAACGCCGGGACCACGACCTGGGCCGATTGCTGGAGGTTGTTGGTGTCCATGCGCAGAAACAGCAGGACGTCGACATAGTCGCCGGGGCTCAGTTGACCACCGACATTGACCACGTCATCCGCCGCCACGGCGAGGGCACGCTCATCGGGGCGGATCATTCGCGCCAGCGCACCGCCGGTTTCGAAACTTTCATCATTGAGCCAACTGCCGGCAGTCAGCGTGCGCCAAGGCATGCGGCCAATGGCTTGATCGAGACGGGACAGGCTGCCGGCCGGGGCGGTACGGAGTTTCTCCAGCGTCACGTCGGCGGCGGTGATTTGTTCGTACGGTGCTATGTCACGCAGCAGCACAACCACCGGCTGGCGAGTCGGGTCGTCCGCCGGCGCCAGTATTGGGGCCGATGGTGTGCCGGGTTGCGCGACGGATTCGGGTGCCGGTTGGCGACTCAACGCCAGCCCCCAGTAACCGGCAATGATGGCGCCTACCAGAAACAGCCCGGCCAGGCCCATGGTGACGCGACTGTTCATGAAGGCTCTCCCTTTCCTGCTGCGTAACGCCCCCCAAGAGTTCTAACGAGATGACTTCGCAATCAGGCAGCTATGAACATCGAACTATTTCGCTATTTGACGGTAGCGCAGGTAGAGCAAAAAGCCATTACAGGGCAGTAAATATCTGACAAAAGTAACGGGTTGAAGCCAAATGCACTGCTTTATGACGTCAGTGAGCCAGTTACTACTTAAGTATTAATAGGTTCTTACAGTTGTTGGTCTTGGGTTTGCCGACAATGCTGATGCTGGCATAGGGGAATCATGTTGCGGCCGTGCAACATCCGCTGTCATAGGAGACACGTCATGTCCTTTATTAAAGTTGTTCAGAAGATCAAATCCGAATTCGTTTTTTACAGAGGTCTGGCCAAAGACACTGAAGGTGCTTCGGGTATCGAGTACGCGATTATCGCGGGTATGGTGGCCGTTGCGCTGGCAGCATTTGCGACACCCATCGCGACGAGTGTCACCGCCATGTTCACCACCATTTCAGCCGCGCTTTGATTTTAAGGCTGGCAATAGGCAGTCATTTGCCAATCCCGCAAAGGGCTTCTAACGTCAAGGCTTAGTCCATTGCAGGTGTTACCCATGAACGCTCCAGCGCTCCTTCGCCAACAGCTTCTTCTGGTCGACGATGAGGAGGATGCGTTACTGGAACTGGCCGAGTTGCTGGAGGGCGAGGGCTTTACTTGTTTTACGGCAACGTCGGTCAAGCTCGCTCTTCATCATTTGACTTGTCATCCTGATATTGCGCTGGTGATTACTGATTTGCGGATGCCGGAGGAGAGTGGCATGTCGTTGATCAAGCGGTTGCGTGAGCATACGGCTCGTCAGCATTTACCGGTGATTGTGACGTCGGGGCATGCGGATATGGATGATGTGAGTGATATGTTGCGGTTGCAGGTGCTGGATTTGTTTCGCAAGCCGATTTATCACGTGCGGTTGTTGGAGACGTTGAATAATTTGTTTCCTGGGGTGGTCAGTTCCTGAGTCGGCCCCCTCGCCAATCCCCAGATGAAGAGCGGTATGAGGATTTTTGATCGTTCCCACGCTCTGCGTGGGAACGCCTCTACGGACGCTCTGCGTTCGGCTCTTGGGACGCGGAGCGTCCCGGGCTGCATTCCCACGCAGAGCGTGGGAACGATCATCAGTGGATGGGGTGTGTATCAAATTTCGAGGTTGCCCCAACCCGGCTTCGCT
>NZ_AKJB01000147.1:0-56226 GCF_000282555.1 Pseudomonas sp. GM102
TAGATACCTATGCCGCGATGGGTGCGACTCGGTGTAGCTGTGTTACTGCGCGGTCAGGCTCACATCCCGCAACGGCTTGCCACGCACCGGCGCATCGCCGGCCACGAAGTAGGCAGCCTTGCTACGTGGCAGCGGCTTGCGACCGCGGATCTTGTCGGCGATTTTCTCGGCCATCATGATCGTTGGTGCGTTCAGGTTGCCGGTGGTGATGATCGGCATGATCGAGGCATCGACCACGCGCAGGGCTTGCATGCCGTGCACACGACCTTCGCCATCGACCACGGCCATTTCGTCGGTGCCCATCTTGCACGAGCAGGACGGGTGGAACGCGGTTTCAGCGTGCTCGCGGATGAACTTGTCCAGCTGTTCATCGGTTTGCACGTCGATGCCCGGGCTGATTTCACGACCACGGAAGGCGTCCAGTGCTGGCTGCTGCATGATTTCACGGGTCAGGCGGATGCCATCGCGAAATTCCTGCCAGTCCTGCTCGGTGGCCATGTAGTTGAACAGGATGCTCGGGTACTCGCGCGGATCCTTGGACTTGGCCTGGATGCGACCACGGCTTGGCGAACGCATGGAGCCCATGTGCGCCTGGAAACCGTGCTCTTTCACACCGTTGCTGCCGTTGTAGTTAATCGCCACCGGCAGGAAGTGGTACTGAATGTTCGGCCAATCGAATTCCGGACGGGTGCGAATGAAACCACCGGCTTCGAACTGGTTGCTGGCGCCGATACCGGTGCCGTTGAACAGCCACTCGGCACCGATGGCCGGCTGGTTGTGCAGCAGCAACGAGGGGTACAGCGAGACCGGTTGGGTGCAGGCGTATTGCAGGTACAGCTCAAGGTGATCCTGCAGGTTTTCACCAACGCCTGGCAGGTCGTGGACCACCGGGATGTCGAGTTTCTTCAGCAGTTCGGCCGGGCCAACGCCAGAGCGTTGCAGAATCTGCGGCGAAGCGATGGCGCCGGAGCACAGCAGCACTTCCTTGCGGGCGCGGGCTTCAACGCGCTCTTCAGCGGCGCCGATCAGGTAACGCACGCCGACCGCACGCTTGCCTTCGAACAGGATCTTGTCGGTCAGGGCGTGGGTAACGATGGTCAGGGTCGAGCGCTTCTTGGCGACGTCCAGGTAACCGCGAGCGGTGCTGGCGCGACGGCCGTTCGGCGTCACGGTGCGGTCCATCGGGCCGAAACCTTCTTGCTGGTAGCCATTGAGGTCTTCGGTGCGCGGGTAACCGGCTTGCACGCCGGCTTCAACCATCGCGTGGAACAGCGGGTTGTTGCCGGCTTTCGGCGTGGTCACGCTGACCGGACCGTCGCCACCGTGGTAGTCGTTCGGGCCGATGTCACGGGTTTCTGCCTTGCGGAAATACGGCAGGCAGTCGAGGTATGTCCAGTCTTCCAGACCGGGCAGTTTCGACCAGTTGTCGTAGTCCATGGCGTTACCACGGATGTAGCACATGCCGTTGATCAGCGAAGAACCACCCAGGCCTTTGCCGCGACCGCATTCCATCCGGCGACCGTCCATGTGTGGCTCCGGATCGGTTTCATACGCCCAGTTGTAGCGACGACCTTGCAGCGGGAACGCCAGGGCGGCTGGCATTTGCGTGCGGAAATCCAGACGGTAGTCCGGGCCACCCGCTTCGAGCAGCAGGACGGTGACGCCTTCGTCTTCAGTCAGACGGGTCGCCAGGGTGTTACCGGCCGAGCCGGCACCGATGATGATGTAATCGAATTCTTGGGACATTGAATGCACCCTCTTTGGTATTGGGTCAGGTCGCGGTCGCCGAACTACCACTCATTGTGGCGAGGGAGCTTGCTCCCGTTCGGCTGCGCAGCAGTCGCAAATCCGCGACCGTGTTCTGTCTGAATGAGCGCGGTGCCTGAAATTGGGGCCGCTTCGCAGCCCAGCGGGAGCAAGCTCCCTCGCCACAAAAGGCCCCGGTTTCAGGTTGTGCGTCAGATCAGAAAACCGAGGCGTAATCGCCCAGTTCGACCTGTACCGATTTGATGCGTGTGAAGTTGTTCAGCGAGCTGATGCCGTTCTCACGACCCACGCCCGACTGCTTGTAGCCGCCGACCGGCATCTTGGCGTCGGACTCGCCCCAGGCGTTGATCCAGCAGATACCGGCTTCCAGTTGATGGATCACACGGTGAGCGCGGTTCAGGTCTTTGGTGACAACGCCAGCGGCCAAACCGAACTCGGTGTCGTTGGCACGACGGATCACTTCTTCTTCGGTTTCGTAGCTCAGGATGCTCATCACCGGGCCGAAGATTTCTTCGCGAACGATGGTCATCTCGTCGGTGCAGTCGGTGAACACGGTCGGTGCCACGAACGCGCCTTTGGCGAATTCGCCGTCGGTCAGACGATCGCCGCCGCACAGCAGGCGGGCGCCTTCTTCCTTACCTTTGGCGATGTAACCCAGCACGCTTTCCATGTGGGCGAAGCTGACCAGCGGGCCGAAGTTGGTGTTTTCGTCTTCCGGGTTGCCGACGCGAATACGGGCAACGCGCTCAACGATCTTGGCTTCGAACGCAGCTTTCAGGTGGCTCGGTACGAACACGCGAGTGCCGTTGGTGCAGACCTGACCGGAGCTGTAGAAGTTGGCCATCATCGCGGTGTCGGCGGCGCGATCGAGGTCGGCGTCGTCGAAGATGATCAGCGGGGATTTGCCGCCCAGTTCCATGGTCACGTCTTTCAGCGACGAGGCGGAAGCGCTGGCCATGACCTTCTTGCCGGTGTCGGTGCCGCCGGTGAAGGAAATTTTTTCGATGCGTGGGTGCTCGGTCAGCCAGGTGCCGACTTCACGGCCGCTGCCGGTCAGCACGTTGAACACGCCGGCTGGCAGGCCAGCTTCGGTATAGATCTCGGCCAGTTTCAGGGTAGTCAGGGAAGTGACTTCGCTTGGCTTGAAGATCATCGCGTTACCCGCCGCCAGGGCCGGTGCGGATTTCCACAGGGCGATCTGGATCGGGTAGTTCCACGCGCCGATACCGGCCACGACGCCCAGCGGCTCGCGACGGGTGTAGACGAACGACGTGGTGCGCAGCGGAATCTGCTCGCCTTCGATGGCTGGCACCAGGCCTGCGTAGTACTCCAGCACGTCAGCGCCGGTAACGATGTCGACGTAACGGGTTTCGGAGTACGCCTTGCCGGTGTCCAGGGTTTCCAGAGCGGCCAGCTCATCGTTGCGCTCGCGCAGGATGTCGACGGCACGACGCAGGATGCGCGAACGCTCCATGGCAGTCATTGCAGCCCAGATTTTCTGGCCCTTTTCGGCGCTGACCACAGCGCGCTCAACGTCTGACTGGGTCGCACGTTGTACGGTTGCGAGGACTTCACCGTTAGCCGGGTTGATGGCTTCGAAAGTGGCGTCGCTGCTGGCGTCACTGTAGCCGCCATCGATGTAGAGTTTTTGCAGTTCGAAACGGGCCATAAAGTCCTCGCAAGTGCATAAGTTAGTTGGCGTTAACCACCGGGCGAGCCATGTAGCAGTGGCGTCGCGGTCGGTAGCGGTTCAGGTGCTGAGCGGTTCTGTGTGCTCTAACTCACCTGCTTGGCCAGTTGGAAATCCATGTATTCGTAAGCGATCTGGTGCGCCTGCCCGGTGTCGAAAGCATCTCCCGACAGCGCGCCGCGCAACCACAAACCGTCGATGAGCGCTGCCAGGCCGCGGGCTGCACTGCGCGCGTCATCGAGCGGCAATACACGGCGGAACTGGCAGCACAGGTTGGAATACAGACGGTGATCGTTGATCCGCTGCAACCTGTGCAATGACGGGTGGTGCATGCTGGTGGCCCAGAAGGCCAGCCAGGTTTTCATTGCCGGGCCATTGACCTGGCTGGCGTCGAAGTTGCCTTCGATAATCACCTGAAGGTGAGCCCGTGGGCTGGTGTCCTCCAGCGCCTGACGGCGCGCGGTGACGTTCTCGCTGAGGACACTCATCAGATACTGCGCCGTGGCGGCGATCAGGCCGTTCTTGTCCTGAAAGTAGTGACTGATGATGCCATTCGAGACACCGGCCAAACGGGCGATCAGCGCAATGCTGGCGTCCCCCATGCCGACCTGATCGACGGCCTGTAGCGTGGCTTCGATCAATTGCTGGCGGCGGATGGGTTGCATACCGACCTTGGGCATCTTGCACATCTCCTTAGGCCTTCCGGTGGACGAAAAACGGCTACCGGATTGAAGGCCAGTCTATTTTGTTTTGATTGAACGTTCAATCAACAAAGAATAAGATCTGCGACAAATCGTCGCTGCTTACAGATTTTTCCTACGTGTAAATGGCGATAAACCGACATCCAAAAATGCTCGAAACCTATACGCACAGGCGTTCCAAGGGTTTCGGGCTTTTTTCGGGGTGTCTTTATATCACCCGCCGGTCGGCTGCCAACTAACCGATTGGTCGGGTAACGCGTTGCCTTGTGTTCTTCTCTCGCACTGCCTGGAGCATCTGTGCCATGAGTTCTGCCTCTCTAATAAAGACCCCACCCGAGAAGGTGACGGTCAACGGTTGGGTGTTCTACACCTCTACCGCGTTGATTCTGCTGTTGACCGCCATTCTGATCATCGCCCCGCAAGAGGCCGGCAGAATGCTCGGCATTGCCCAAGCGTGGTTGTCCCGCAGCTTCGGCTGGTACTACATGGTGGTGATCGCCGCCTACCTGGTTTTTGTGGTTGGCCTGGCGTTTTCGTCCTACGGCAAGCTCAAGCTGGGCAGCAAGGACGATACCCCTGATTTCAGCTACGGCGCCTGGGCGGGGATGCTGTTCTCGTCGGGCATCGGCATTTCCTTGCTGTACTTCGGTGCATCCGAGCCGCTGGACCACTATTTCAATCCGCCGGAAGGCGTGGCTGGCAGCAACCTTGCGGCCCGTCAGGCGGTGCAACTGACATTCCTGCATTGGGGCCTGCATGGCTGGGCGATCTACGCACTGGTCGGCCTGGCCGTGGCGTACTTCGCTTACCGTCATAACCAGCCGCTGGCGTTGCGGTCGGCGCTGTATCCGCTGGTCGGCGAGCGTTGGGTCAAAGGCGCGGCCGGTCATGCGGTGGACGGCTTCGGCATGTTCGTGACCTTGCTGGGGCTGGTGACGAACCTGGGGATCGGTTCGCTGCAAGTGTCGTCGGGGCTGGAAAACCTGTTCGGCATGGAGCACAGCAACACCAACCTGCTGATCGTGATCATCGTGATGAGCACGGTGGCGACCATCGCCGCTGTGTCTGGTGTGGAAAACGGCATTCGCCGCCTGTCCAACTTGAACATCGTGTTGTTTAGCGGTCTGCTGATTTTCGTGCTGTTGTTCGGCCCGACCCTGCACCTGCTTAACGGCTTTGTGCAGAACATCGGCGACTACCTGAACGGCGTGGTGCTGAAGACGTTCGACCTCTATGTGTATGAAGGCGACAGTGAGAAGTCCGACCGCTGGTTGGGCCTGTGGACTCTGTTCTACTGGGCCTGGTGGATTTCCTGGGCCCCATTTGTCGGCATGTTCATCGCGCGTATTTCCCGTGGTCGCACGGTGCGTGAGTTGGTGGCCGGCGTGTTGCTGATTCCGCTGGGCTTCACCCTGGCATGGCTGTCGATCTTCGGTAACTCGGCCCTGGACCTGGTGATGAACCATGGTGCGGTGGAGCTCGGGAAGACGGCGCTGGAACAGCCGTCGATGGCGATCTACCAGTTGCTTGAGCATTACCCGGCGTCGAAGATCGTGATCGGCGTGTCGATTTTTGTCGGTTTCGTGCTGTTCCTGACCCCGGCGGACTCCGGCGCGGTGATGATGGCCAACCTTTCCTGCAAGGGCGGCAACGTCGACGAAGACGCCCCGCACTGGCTGCGGATTTTCTGGTCGGCAGTGATCACCCTGGTGACCATCGGTCTGTTGTTCGCCGGTAACTTCGAAGCCATGCAAACCATGGTGGTGCTGGCGGGGCTGCCGTTCTCGGTGGTGCTGGTGTTCTTCATGTTTGGCTT
The DNA here is from genome assembly GCF_000282555.1 of Pseudomonas sp. GM102. Taxonomy (NCBI): domain Bacteria; kingdom Pseudomonadati; phylum Pseudomonadota; class Gammaproteobacteria; order Pseudomonadales; family Pseudomonadaceae; genus Pseudomonas; species Pseudomonas sp. GM102. The sequence continues at coordinate 5,975 of NZ_AKJB01000147.1, forward strand.
GCACAAGGCCATGCGCCAGGACGTGCAAATCGAACAGGAGCAAGCGGAACTGGCGGCGCGTGGTCGTCGTGGTTTCAGCGAGCGTCTGACCCAGCTGGATCTGCAACCGAACCAGTCGATCGTTCAGCGTTTCATGGACAAGCGCGTCAGCCCGGCACTGGAAGACGCGGCTGTGCAATTGCGTGCTCAGGGCCTGGATGTGCAGACGTTGCTGGGCAAGGCCAAGCGCTGCATGGGCGTGCGGATCGAGATGGAAGAGGGCAACCCTTTTGTCTACGAAGTGAGCCTGGATGGTTATCTGGCGGCGGCGAGTGACACGGTGTCTGCTGAAAGCGCCGATGAACCGCGCGCACGTTACTACCGCGCCGAGGTGTATTTGCACAACGGCAGCCAGGACTATGACTTGATGGGCTTCACTCAGGATCAGATCACTCGTGACGTGCTCGATCAGTTTGAAAGCCATCGGCAACTGCTTGGCCGGGTTTATAGCTGAGGTTTGAGGAGATGCGGTGCAGTGAATGCACCGCAGCTCCATTGTGGCGAGGGAGCTTGCTCCCGTTCGGCTGCGCAGCAGTCGTGAATCCGGCCAACGCGATTTCTCTGAAATACCGCAGTGTCTGGGTTTTGGGCTGCTTCGCAACCCAGCGGGAGCAAGCTCCCTCGCCACAGTTGTCGGTATTCCAAGCCTGATATCTGCACAAACAAAAACGCCGCGATCATCTCGCGGCGTTTTTGTGTCTGCTGCTTTTACCCCAGGTTCTTGCCGAGCAGCGCGTGATACAGCTCGCTGTCGCCAAGGATCCCGACAACCTTGTTGTTGTCATGCAATACCAGCTTGTTGCCGGTCTGGTAACGAATCTGCAACGCATCGCGCATGCCGATGTTGGAATCCACCAATGTTGGCCGACGCCCCAAACCTTCAACCGCTTGCCCTGGTATCCAGTTCTGCAGGTCCAGGCTCGAACCGTTCTGGCGTGCGCCTTTGATGGTGTTGCCTTCGGCCAGGTCCAGCCACGAATCGCCGCCCGGATCCAGGCACACCGAACCGTTGATGCGTTTGCAGTTGTCCAGGGTGCGCATCAGGCTGCGACCGCACAATACGTTCAGCGGGTTGGTGTGGGCGACGAAGGTGCGCACGTAATCGTCCGCAGGGTTCAGCACGATTTCTTCCGGTTTGCTGTACTGGATGATCCGGCCGTCTTTCATGATGGCGATACGGCTGCCGAGCTTCAGGGCTTCATCGAGGTCGTGACTCACGAAAACGATGGTCTTGCTCAGTTTGCGTTGCAGCTCCAGCAGTTCGTCTTGCAGACCTTGGCGAATCAGCGGGTCGAGGGCCGAGAACGGTTCGTCCATCAGCAGAATGTCGGCGTCCATTGCCAGCGCGCGGGCCAGGCCCACACGCTGTTGCATACCACCGGAGAGTTCATCGGGTTTCTTGTTGCGCCACTGGGTCAGGCCTACCAGTTCGAGTTTTTCATCGACCAGTTTTTTCCGTTCCTTCTCCGGCCGGCCCTGCATTTCCAGACCGAAGCTGATGTTCTCGCGCACCGTCAGCCAAGGCATCAGGGCGAACTTCTGGAACACCATCGCGATGCGCTTGGTGCGCATCATTTTCAGTTCCGCCGGCGTGCACGAGGCGATGTCGATCTGCTTGCCTTCGTGCTCGACGAACAACTTGCCGCGGCTGACGGTGTTGAGGCCGTTGATGCAACGCAGCAGGCTGGACTTGCCGGAGCCGGACAGGCCCATCAGTACGCAGATTTCACCTTTTTCGATGTCCAGGCTGGCCTTCTCGACACCGACGATTTGCCCGGTCTTTTTCAGAATCTCGTTGCGGGTCATGCCCTGGTCGAGGAGTTTGAGCGCCTCGCGCGGGTCTTTGGAGAAGATCACGTCCACGTCTTCGAAGCGAATAATGCTCATGCGTCACCCCCTACTTTAGCGTCGGGTTGTTTGCAGATACGGTCGAGCATGATCGCCAGCAGTACGATCGCCAGGCCTGCTTCGAAGCCCAGGGCGATATCAGCAGTGTTCAGTGCGTTGACCACGGGTTTGCCCAGGCCATCGGCGCCCACCAGTGCCGCAATCACCACCATCGACAACGACAGCATGATGCACTGGGTGATACCGGCCGCGATGCTTGGCATGGCGTGGGGCAGTTCAATTCGCGAGAGCAGTTGACGGCGCGAGCAGCCAAAGGCCTTGCCGGCGTCCATCAGTTCGTCTGGAACATCGCGGATACCCAGGTAGGTCAGGCGGATGGGCGCGGCAATCGCGAACACCACCGTCGAGATCAGACCCGGGACCACACCCAGACCGAAGAGGGTCAGGGTAGGAATGAGGTACACGAAGGTCGGCACGGTCTGCATCAGATCGAGCACCGGCCGCATCACTGTGTAGAACATCGGTTTGTGCGCGGCGACGATGCCCAACGGCACGCCGATCAGCACGCACACCAGGGTGGCGAACAACACCTGGGCGAGGGTTTCCATGGTTTCCTGCCAGTACCCCAGATTGAGGATCAGCAGAAAGGAGGCAATGACGAAAACGGTCAGGCCCCATTTGCGTTGAATGAAGTGTGCCAGTAGCGCTATGAGGCCGATCAATGCCAGCGGGTTGAACCAGGTCAGCGCAAAAGTCACGCCGTGGATCATCGTTTCCAGTGACACGGCGATTGCGTCGAAGGTGCTGGCGCCGTTTTGCGTCAACCATTCAACGAAGCCCGCGATGTACTGGCCTAAAGGTATTTTCTGATCAATCAGCATGGTAGTGAACGTCCGCATGCAAGGAAATAAACAGCCCGGGCGAGCGAACTCGCCCGGCGTAAGCGATGCTCCCTAAATCAAGGCTGCGCAAGCTTGGCTTTCACGGCCTCCAGGCCAGGTTTACCGTCAATGGTGGTCACGCCAGCAAGCCAGGTATCGAGCACCTGTGGATTCTTTTTCAGCCAGGCCTTGGCGGCCGCGTCAGGCTTCATTTTGTCGTCCAGGACGTTGCCCATCAGCGTGCTTTCCATGTCGAGGGTAAACACCAGGTTTTTCAGCAACTGACCGACGTTGCTGCATTCCTGTGCGTAACCCTTGCGGGTGTTGGTGTAGATGGTCGCCTGGCCGAAGTTCGGGCCGAAGTATTCGTCGCCGCCGGTCAGGTACTTCATCTTGAATCGAGTGTTCATCGGGTGCGGTTCCCAGCCCAGGAACACCACGGCGGTGTTGCGGCGCTGAGCGCGATCGACTTGCGAGAGCATGCCTGCCTCGCTGGACTCGACCACCTTGAAGCCGGCGTCTTTCAGGCCGAAGGCGTTCTTGTCGATCATGCTCTGGATCAGGCGGTTGCCGTCGTTACCCGGTTCGATGCCATAGATCTTGCCGTCGAGTTCTTTCTTGAACTTGGCGATGTCGGCGAAATCTTTCAGACCTTTGTTATACAACTCTTCGGGCACGGCGAGTGTGTATTTTGCGTTTTCCAGATTAGCGCGCAGCGTGTCCACGGTGCCGGCATCGCGGTAGGCCTTGATGTCGTTTTCCATGGTCGGCATCCAGTTGCCGAGGAACACGTCCATGTTCTTGCCGTCGGCCAGGGACTTGTAGGTCACCGGCACGGAAATCATCGTGGTCTTGGTCTTGTAGCCCAGGGCATCGAGAACGACGCTGGTGGTGGCGGTAGTGACGGTAATGTCCGTCCAGCCGACATCGGAGAAGTTTACGGTGCTGCATTGGGCCGGTTCTGCGGCTTGAGCCAGAAACGGCAGACTCAGCATGGCGGCCAACAACAACGACGGGGAACCTTTCATAAGGGGCGACTCCTTGGTGTTTTTTTTGGCAGTGTTCCGACTGGACCACCGCACTTATCTGTTGCGGTTGGATGGCGTTTTGGAGACAGCTCTACCACGGCGCCTTGCAATCGAGTCGATACGATCATGTACCAGTGAAAATCTGACGCCTACAGGGTGCGTCGTAACCAGTACAGGGATGGTCGCATCCAGTGTCGGTAACGTCGTTTACAGCTTTTTTCAGCCCGTTTTGCCCCGCTGATCCGCAAAAAAACGGCGAAAACACTGCGTAAGCGGCTTGCGGCGCTAGCGAGCATGAGTGCGTCGGTGTGAGACGTTGAACGACATGACAAAAGCCTGATGATGCGGCCATCTCGGCGGATTGCAGCTTGAGCGTAGCAGCTCCGTCACTGGGCGCTTTTGCGCCTGGAGCAGGCACATCCAGGAGTTCAGCAGTAATGGCTATCAGCGTTTTCGACTTGTTCAAAATCGGCATCGGCCCTTCCAGTTCGCACACCGTGGGGCCTATGCGCGCCGCGGCGCTGTTCGTGCAAGGTTTGCGAGAACAGGGACTTTTGGAGCAGGTGTGTCGCGTCGAAGTTCAGCTTTATGGATCGCTTTCGGCCACTGGCATCGGCCACGGCAGCGACAACGCGGTGATCATGGGGTTGATGGGTGAATGGCCGGACGCGATCGATCCGTCGCAAATCGGCATTCGCATAGAAGCTCTGCGCGAAACCCAAACGCTATTGCTCGACGGTCGCTTGTCGGTCCCGTTCATCTGGGCCCGGGACATGCGCCTGATCGACGAGAACCTGCCGTTCCATCCCAATGCGATGACCCTGGTTGCCGAAGGCGATCACGGCGAGCTGCATCGCGATACCTACTATTCCATCGGCGGCGGTTTTGTCGTCGATGAGGCACAGGCTTCCAGCGGTGTGGTGGATCTGGATCGCACCGTGCTGCCTTACGACTTCTCCAGTGCCGTCGAGCTGCTCAGTCTCTGCAAGCAGCACAACCTGCGCGTTGCAGAGTTGATGATGGCCAACGAGAAAGTCTGGCGTAGCGAAGAGGAAATTCGCGCCGGCCTGATGAAGCTCTGGCGCGCGATGCAAGATTGCGTGGAGCAAGGCCTCAAGCACGAAGGCATCTTGCCCGGTGGCCTGAATGTGCGTCGTCGCGCGGCCAAATTGCACCGCAGCCTGCAGGAGTTGAACAAGCCCAACGTGATCGGTTCGACCCTGAGCGCCATGGAGTGGGTGAACTTGTTCGCCCTGGCGGTCAACGAAGAAAACGCTGCGGGCGGGCGCATGGTTACGGCGCCGACCAACGGCGCGGCGGGGATCATTCCGGCGGTGTTGCACTACTTCATGAAGTTCAGCGAGGCCGTGACCGACGCCAACGTGGTCGATTACTTCCTCAGTGCCGCAGCGGTGGGGATTCTGTGCAAGAAGAACGCCTCGATCTCCGGTGCCGAGGTCGGGTGCCAGGGTGAAGTCGGTTCAGCCTGCGCCATGGCGGCGGCCGGGTTGGCGGAGATTCTCGGTGCGACACCGGAGCAACTGTGCAACGCAGCGGAAATCGGCCTGGAACATAACTTGGGCCTGACCTGCGACCCGGTGGGCGGGTTGGTGCAAGTGCCGTGCATCGAGCGCAATGCGATTGCCGCGGTGAAAGCGATCAACGCGGCGCAGATGGCGCTGCGCGGCGACGGTCAGCACTTTATCTCGCTGGACCGGGTGATCCGCACCATGCGTGATACCGGTGCCGACATGCACGACAAATATAAAGAGACATCGCGCGGTGGGTTAGCGGTTAGCGCGGTTGAGTGTTGAATCAGTAATACCGAGTCGCCTGCTTCGCGAGCAAGCCCGCTCCCACATTGTGCACGACGCTGATTAAATGTGGGAGCGGGCTTGTTCGCGAAGGGGCCATACCAGTCAAAACTGCGCACCAAGTGAACACTCGCACCAAAACGCGCCACCTTTTAGCGCGTCGCAAACAGGTAAGCCTGTCTGTCCCGGTCAGGGATCCAGTTCAAGCCTGACCGTCCGTCACCCGTGCTTGCGGTGACACTCTCCCGTAGAGCGTCGCAGCCCTGTTCCCACAAGTGCTACCGATTTGCTCACACGCAACGGGGCAGAGGGGCTGCGGCCCTTGATGGCACTTATAACCTCCCGTCTCTGCACGTCATATTTAGACACATCGCGACGTCGTTTTCAGGAGTTATTGAACACGCATTCAAGTTTAGGCATGGCAATTGCTCTGTCATTACAAAGCCCGTCTCCCACGCGAGAACGATGGCAATAAAAAGAGCCTCCGCCTGAGGCCATCACCCGCTTTGTGTGAGGAGATACCGCGATGACGACGTTCAACTCCGGGGCCCAACCCCAGAACCGTGCGCCTCAATCCATCGGCTTTTTGCTGCTGGACAATTTCACGCTTATTTCTCTGGCCTCCGCAGTAGAACCTCTGCGCATGGCCAACCAATTGTCCGGCCGCGAGCTGTATCGCTGGACCACACTCACCGTCGATGGCGGTCAGGTCTGGGCCAGTGACGGTCTGCAGATCACCCCCGACGCCTCCATGCACAAAGCGCCTCCCCTGGACACCATCATCGTCTGCGGCGGTATCGGCATTCAGCGCACCGTGACCCGCGAGCATGTGTCGTGGCTGCAAAGCCAGGCGCGTCAGTCCCGTCGTCTTGGCGCGGTCTGCACCGGCAGCTGGGCTCTGGCGTGCGCCGGCTTGCTGGACGGTTTCGATTGCAGCGTGCACTGGGAATGCCTGGCGTCGATGCAGGAAGCTTTCCCGCGGGTAGCCATGAGCACCCGACTGTTCACCCTCGACCGTAACCGTTTCACCAGCTCCGGCGGAACCGCACCGCTGGACATGATGCTGCACCTGATCAGCCGCGATCACGGTCGTGAACTGTCGGCCGCGATCTCGGAAATGTTCGTCTACGAGCGCATCCGCAACGAGCAGGATCACCAGCGCGTGCCGCTCAAGCACATGCTCGGCACCAACCAGCCGAAGTTGCAGGAAATCGTCGCGCTGATGGAAGCCAACCTCGAAGAACCGATCGATCTCGACGAATTGGCGGTATACGTCGCCGTGTCGCGTCGTCAGCTGGAGCGGTTGTTCCAGAAATACCTGCACTGCTCGCCGTCGCGTTACTACCTGAAACTGCGCCTGATCCGCGCTCGGCAACTGCTCAAGCAAACGCCGATGTCGATCATCGAAGTGGCGTCGGTATGTGGTTTCGTGTCTACGCCGCACTTCTCCAAGTGCTACCGCGAATACTTCGGCATTCCGCCGCGCGACGAGCGCGTGGGTTCCAACACCACACAACAAGTGGCAATGATGCCGCTGCCGCAAGCACTGGTACTGTCGCCATTGTCCGGGCCGCTGTCGGCGTTGAGTCAGGCGCGCAATGAGTCGACGTTTGCCAGTGTAAGGCTGTAGACCAGGCAAACTTTCGTGGCGAGGGAGCTTGCTCCCGCTGGGCTGCGAAGCAGCCCCAAAACCGGTATATGCGGTCGTTCAGACAATCCGCATTCGCTGGTTTTGCGACCGCTTCGCGGTCGAGCGGGAGCAAGCTCCCTCGCCACAAGAAGCCGCTCAGTGCTGAAAGTCAGGCGCTACGGCTCTGCTGATACGCCGCCAGCGCCGGCAGCAATTGCTTGTCGATCGCCTGGCGCACGGCCGGCAGGATGGTCGCGCTGCTGGTGTACATCTGCTTCACCATAGTGCGCAGCGTCATCGCCCGTTCATCGTTCAAGCCTCGCACCGCACACTCGCAAGCCTGCTCGGCTGTGGAGCCGCTCGGTACTTGAAAGCCCAACGATTTTAGCTGGCCCAACAGGTCTTCCTGGTCAATCAAATCGGCGTGCATCATGACGCAATCCTTCTTCAGGGAACGGTGTCGTGGCTCGATTCTGGTAGGGGCTGGGGATGGCGGCAAGGACGATTTGTCGCAATGGCCGCATTGGCTATGAACATGTCGTTTTCGGCTAACTTGCCATGCATGGGAATGGGCACACTGGATTCAGCTGGCTTCACGAAGGTTTGGTCACCCTCGCGCAACAGCTCCTCAACAGTACCCTCCTCAGCTCCGATCCTGTCACGGCTTGATCGGGGTTTTTTTTTGCCTGTGAATCAGTGATGAAAGTGTTGATTGGGCTGACGCTTTCGCGGGCAAGCCTCGCTCCTACAGAGTTTTGCGTGATTCCTGTAGGAGCGAGGCTTGCCCGCGAAGAACGATGACGCGGTCTACCGTTGCAACACCAAAATCCGCGACAACAACTCATCCCGGTCAACATAACACCCCTGGAAATGCCGGGCGCCTGTTGCCGGGTCAAACGCATTGCGGGCATGAAGGGTGCGGCGGTTATCGAAGCACCACAGCTCGCCGGGGCTGAGCCGCGTCATTACCCGGAAGCGCGCCTCGCGGGTCATCGCAATGAAGCGTCGATACGCGCGATACAGCTTGGGCATCTGCTCGACGCAAGCATCGAACGGCCCGCGCAGAAAGTTCGCCATGCGGATTTCCGACACCTGCCCGAACGCATCCAGGGCGATGATCGGCGCCAGACAACGGTAGTCGCTGTGGCGGTCCTTGTTGCGGAACTCCACGGGAATTTCACACAAGGCTTGAAACGCTTCGGGATCTTCCTGGCGCAAGGCTTGGGCGATGGCAAAACCGTCGACGAAAATGCTCTCGCCACCGTCGGCGTCATTGACCAGGCAATGCAGAAATTGCAGCCCCGGTTGCAGCTCCCGAGTGGGCAGATCGCTGTGCAGCGGCAGGTTGAAAGCGGTGTAGGCATTGCTGTCGGCGTCGGCCCTGGATTGCACGTTGAACAGCACGCCGAAATTGCTCTCGCGGATGAACGAAATCCGCTGGGCGATCAGCTTCAGCGAGCCCGGCTCAGTCGGTACGCCACGAACCTGGGTCAGGCCGATGTCGCGCACGGCCAGCAGCCATTGCAGCAAGGCATCGTTGTCGTCCATCAACGCCTGATAGTCGAACACCGGCAACTTCAGCTGGCTGTCCCACAGCTTGCTTTTCGGTTTGGCGGCCCGGCGTTCGGCGCGGGACTCGTCGTCATAGGCGTGAGCTCGCAGCCAGCCCGGGTCGAAGCGACTGAGATGGCCGTCCTGCCAATCGACACACAGGCAACCTTCGGCATCGATTCGAGCGCTGTCGGGGATCAGATTTTCCGCGACATCGACGATTTCCAGCACTTGCTCGCGGGTCACCGTGTAGACGCACTGCGGGCACGGGCAGCTGTCCCGTAGCCATTGATGATGAAAAGGGCTGACCCGACCGTCCGCCCACTGCACTTGAATGCGGTCCGCCAGGGTGTCCACGGCGGTCAACGCGCTGATCAACGGGTAGGTGCGGAAATCGGCAAAAGCGGCGGCGGTGTTCATGGCGAGCTCCTTGTTATTTTTCGGGCGGTAAAGCGATTGCCCGGCCGACGAAGGCGGGGGCGGGCAGGTCGGCTTGCTCAGCGACAATGGCTTGCAGCTTGCTCAAGGTTTCTTCGCTGAACGGTGCGGATCGCGGCCCGGCCAGGTCGACGTGCAGCAGCATTTGTTCATTGCCCGCCAGCTCCTTGTCACCGCCCACCAGATGCAGGCTGTGGTAGAGGTGCAGGCGTTTGCGGTCATGGCCGATGATCTGGGTGTGCACTTCGACATCGGCATCGAGCTTCACTTCGTGCAGGTAGTTGAGGTGCAGCTCGAGGGTGAACAACGAATTGCCGCTGGCTTCGCGGTTGTTGCTGTCCATGCCCAGTCGATCCATCAGCGCGTCGGTGGCGTAGCTGAAAATCAGCAGATAGAAGGCATCGCGCAGATGGCCGTTGTAGTCGACCCAGTCGGGGATGATTTTGGTTTGATAGGTGGTGAGGGTGGGCATGACGTCACATCCGAAATGGTTGAGGCCTGTAGGAGCGAGGCTTGCCCGCGAAGAACGATAACTCGGTCTACCTGATGCACCGTGTAATCGTTCTTCGCGGGCAAGCCTCGCTCCTACAGGGGGGGGCGTTTAGTCTGCGAACGCCATTCCATGCTTCTCTTTGGTGGTCTTCACCGCCTCCAGCACTGCCAGCAAGCAATCATCACGATAGCGCTCCAGCGCCGAGATGCTGTGCTTGCCCAACTGCTCGCTGGTGCCATCCACCACATCATCAATCAATTTGTCGGTCAGCTCCGGTGCCGGCAGATAGGTCCAGGGCAACTGCAACGCCGGCCCGAATTGCGCCATGAAGTGCCGCATGCCTGCGTCGCCACCCGCCAGGGTGTAAGTCAGGAAAGTACCCATGAACGACCAGCGCAGGCCCGCGCCAAAACGAATCGCATCGTCGATTTCGCCAGTGGTCGCCACACCGTCGTTGACCAGGTGCAGCGCCTCACGCCACAGCGCTTCGAGCAAACGGTCGGCGATAAAACCGGGTACTTCCTTGCGCACGTGCAGCGGGCGCATACCCAAGGATTCATAGACTTTCATTGCCGCTTGCACCGCTTGCGGCGCGGTATTTTTGCCACCGACCACTTCCACCAACGGCAGCAGGTAAACCGGGTTGAACGGATGCCCGACCACGCAGCGTTCCGGGTGTGTCGAACTCTCGTAAAACTCGCTCGGCAGCAGTCCCGAAGTGCTGGAGCCGATCAGTGCATTGGGCTTGGCCGCTGCGCTGATTTTGCTGTGCAGTTCCAGTTTCAGATCCAGTCGTTCTGGAGCACTTTCCTGAATGAAATCTGCGTCGCGAACGCATTCTTCGATAGTGGCGACAAAGCGCAGACGATCTTGCGACGCGCCGGGTGCCAGGCCTTGCTTCTCCAGCGCGCCCCAGGCATTGGCGACGCGCTTGCGCAGGGCCGCTTCGGCACCGGGCGCCGGGTCCCAGGCCACTACGTCGAGGCCGTGGGCGAGGGCGCGGGACACCCAGCCGCTGCCGATGACACCGCTGCCCAGAGCGGCGAAGGTTTTGATATCAGTGATAAAGCTCATGGCGACGTCCTAAAGAATTTCGGTAAGCCCTGTAGGAGCGAGGCTTGCCCGCGAAGAGGCCGGTACATCCAACGCATCTCTCGCGGCAGGAAAACCGCCTTCGCGGGCAAGCCTCGCTCCTACAGGGTTTTGTGTGTGGGGGTTAACCGCGCTTGGTCAGGCCCATTTTTGCCCGGCCTTCAGCCGGCGTCAGAACGCGGGCGCCGAGGCGGCTGAGGATTTCGCTGGCGCGCTCGACCAGTTGGCCGTTGGTCGCCAAAACACCCTTGTCCAGCCACAGATTGTCTTCCAGACCGACCCGCACGTTGCCGCCCAGCAACACCGCTTGCGCCGCCATCGGCATTTGCATGCGACCGATGCCAAACCCGGCCCAGACCGCGTCGGCCGGCAGGTTGTCGACCATGGCTTTCATGGTGGTGGTGTCGGCCGGCGCGCCCCACGGGATACCCAGGCACAGCTGGAACAACGGGTTATCCAGCAGGCCTTCCTTGATCATCTGCTTGGCGAACCACAGGTGGCCGGTGTCGAAGATTTCCAGCTCAGGCTTAACGCCCAGCTCTTGAATGCGTTTGGCGCCAGCACGTAGTTGCGCCGGGGTGGACACGTAAATGGTGTCGCCATCGCCGAAGTTCAGGGTGCCGCAATCCAGGGTGCAGATTTCCGGCAACAGTTCTTCGACGTGGGCCAGACGGGTCAGCGGGCCGACCAGGTCGGTGTTCGGGCCGAACTCCATCGGGTTCTCGCCCGCGCCGATTTCCAGGTCACCGCCCATGCCGGCGGTGAGGTTGACGATGATGTCGACGTCGGCCTCGCGGATACGCTCCATCACTTCGCGGTACAGCGCCACGTCACGGCTGAACTTGCCGGTTTGCGGGTCGCGAACGTGGCAGTGGACCACGGTGGCGCCGGCCTTGGCGGCTTCCACGGCGGCCGCGGCGATTTGTTTCGGGGTGACCGGCACGTGTGGGCTTCTGGCGGTCGTGTCGCCAGCACCGGTGAGTGCGCAGGTGATGATGACGTCGTGGTTCATGAGGCGGTTCCTTACAGGCGTGATTTTTAGGTGAGGCTCAGGGCGTGACGATTCCGTTCGCAGCCCGGACGGGCTGCGAATCGGTGATTCATTTCAGGTTTATTTACTGGTCAGTTTCAGGTTTTCAGCAGCCGGTTTGCCGTCGAAGGTGGTCACGCCTTCGAGCCAGCGTTGCTTGTCTTGCGGGTGATCTTTCAGCCATTGCTTCGCCGATTCGAAAGCGTCCTTGTGATCGAGCAATGGCTGCATCATCCGGCTCTCGTCTTCGGCGGTGTAGGTCAGGTTGCTCAGCAAACGACCGATGTTCGGGCATTGCTCGGCGTATTTCGGCGCGGTGACCGTCCAGACGGTGGCCATGCCTTCGTTCGGGCCGAGGGCGTCTTCGCTGCCGGTGAGGTAGGTCATTTGCACGTTGACGTTCATCGGGTGCGGGGCCCAGCCGAAGAACACCACAGCTTCCTTGCGCCGCACGGCGCGATCCACCGCCGCAAGCATGCCGGCTTCGCTGGACTCGACTAGCTGGAACTTCCCCAGGCCAAACTGGTTCTTGGCGATCATCGCCTTGATCTGAGTATTGGCGCCCGAGCCAGGCTCGATGCCGTAGATTTTGCCGCCCAGTTCCTTTTCAAACTTGGCGATGTCGGCAAAGGTTTTCAGGCCTTTGTCGGCGAGGTAAGTCGGCACGGCGAGGGTGGCGCGAGCATCCTTGAGGCTCGGTGCTTCCAGCACTTCGACCTGCTTGGCATCGACGAACGGGGTGATGGTCTGGGTCATCAGCGGGTTCCAGTAGCCCAGGAACAAGTCCAGACGCTGGTCGCGAATGCCGGCAAAGATGATTTGCTGGGAGGCGCTGGTCTGCTTGGTGTTGTAGCCGAGGCCATCGAGCAACACCTGGGTCATGGCGCTGGTAGCGATCACGTCGGTCCAGTTCACTACACCCATGCGCACGTTCTGGCACGACGCGGGTTCGGCCGCCATGACGCTGGCGCTCAAGAAAGCGGTACCGCTGAGTGCAAGAACACAGCTGCTGATCAGTCGTTTCATGTCGGGTTCCTCGGCAGGTCGTTATTGTGGGTTCCGGTGTCTGATGCGCCGGTGATGCCAAGTTACGCAGCAAAGCCCCTGTAAAAACGCACTGCGGCGACCAGCTCTTGCACTGCAGCGACCTGCGCCCTTGAATGCTCGTTGCAAGTGGCGTATCAACGTCAACACGCTAACCGCCCTCTCGTTACCTGGCCTCTTTTTACCTGCTAAGCGAGTGCGCTCCATGTCCCAGGATTTCTACTTCTTGTTGATGCCGGGTTTTTCGGCGATCGGTTTTATCTCGGCCATCGAGCCGCTGCGGGTCGCCAATCGCTTTCGCGGCGAGCTGTACCGCTGGCATGTGTTGAGCGCCGATGGCGGGGCGGTGTTGGCCAGTAACGGCATGTCGGTCAATGCCGATGTGGCGCTGGAACCCCTGAAGAAAGGCGCGACCTTGCTGGTGGTTGCCGGTTTCGAGCCGCTGAAGTTCGCCACTCCGGCACTGGAGCACTGGTTGCGTCGTTTGGATATCGAAGGCGTGACCCTCGGCGCCATCGACACCGGCAGCTTCATCCTCGCTGAAGCCGGTCTGCTCGATGGCCATCGCCTGACCTTGCACTGGGAAGCCATCGACGCCTTCAAGGAGTCTTATCCACAGCTGAGCGTCACTCAGGAGCTGTTCGAGATCGACCGCCGACGCATCACCTCCGCAGGCGGCACGGCTTCCATCGACCTGATGCTCGACCTCATCGGCCAGGCCCACGGCCCGGAACTGGCGATCCAGGTCAGCGAACAATTCGTACTCGGGCGCATCCGTCCGCGCAAAGACCACCAGCGCATGGAAGTCGCCACGCGTTATGGCATCAGCAACAAGAAACTGGTGCAGGTGATCGGGGAGATGGAGCAGCACAGCGAACCGCCGCTGAGTACACTGGCGCTGGCGGAATCGATCAAAGTGACCCGGCGCCAGCTGGAACGCCTGTTTCGCCTGCACCTGAACGACACACCGAGCAATTTCTACTTGCGGTTAAGGCTGGAGAAGGCGCGGCAGTTGCTGCGTCAGACGAACATGAGTGTGTTGGAAGTGAGCATCGCGTGCGGGTTTGAATCGCCGTCGTATTTCACCCGCAGTTATCGGGCAAGATTCGAGCGCTGCCCGCGTGAAGACCGCCGGCAAAGCCAGAAGGCCTGAAATCGCCCTCCTGTAGGAGCGAGGCTTGCCCGCGAAAGCGTCGTGTCAGGCAACAGTGATTTCGAATGTACCGGCCTCTTCGCGGGCAAGCCTCGCTCCTACAGAGATGTGGTTGTTTTTACTTCTTCATCAAGACCGAGCACGCCGCCTTGTACGCCTCATGCTGATATTTGTTCAGCGTCTCCGGCAATGCAAAATCGAACTTTTTATTCTGCGCATTGATTGTCTGCGGCGACAGCAGTGTCACCTCGCAATTTTCCAGCAGCTGGAAAATCCCCTCAATCTTGAACGTAGTCGGCCCACCGGCGAACTCGCCTTTCTTGCTGCGTTTCTTGATCGCGATCCGGTCGATGGAGTTCTCACGAACAAACGACGCCACCTGAGCGGCGAAGACTTTGACGTTGGCGGCTTCGTCGTCCTCATCGAGGGCGATTTTCTTGGTGGCGAGGGCGACGTGACTGAGCGCCTGGCCGTCGAGGGAGGCCACGGCGATGATCGCTTCGCTGCCTTTGATTTCGATGCCGCAGATTTTCATTTCAATCCCTTTTCCTGATGCTGGCGTTCAGCTTACAACTCTAGTTGGTTGGCGGTGATGCCAAAAGCTGCGGCAATTTTTTCACGGGTTGCCTTGCGGGGCTTGGAGACCGTTTCTTGCTGGGCGAAAGCCGGTTGGGAAATGCCCATGCGCTTGGCAACTTCATCCTGCGTAAGGTTCAGGTGTTCGCGCCAGGCGCGAATGGGCGTCGCGCCATCGACGATGCGACTGACCACTTCGTGGGGGATCAGATCGGGCTCGATCTTCTGCGCCACATACTGCGCGTAGGGAATGACCACGAACGCCGGTTTTCCCTCCGCGTCGTTGATGATTTGAATCTCAGTAGGTGCGTTCATCGCGTTTTTTGACCTCTTGAATACTGACCACTTTGATCGCGCCATCCCAGTCGAACATAACCCGATAACTACCGACTCGCAGTCGATAGGCGTAGTCATGACCGATCAGTGCTTTGACGTTGCCTACATCAGGCATGCCAGCTAGCGCCGTGATGGCATCATGAACCTGGATCTGATGAACGGAATGCAATTTCAAGAGCTGCTTAACGGCCTTTCGAGTCCAGTGAATGCTGTTCATGGAGAATATAAGTCTTTTATAAGATTTTGCGAATCTTTACTTATATTTTTCAGGTGGCCAACAAACGAAATTTGTCGGGATGTTGCTCGAAAATAGCTGCTTTAACCCTTACCCAGTGGGAGTTGTAGGTTTGCTCGGTGAAACCTGTGGGAAAGGTCTTGATTGAAGGTAAAAGCTGGTAGGGCTACCAGCTTTCGACGGACGATTCAGGATCACTCCTGCCCAATCGACTCCAAAAACTCCGACCGCTCGTCACTCATGCGCGCTATGCAATCATTCTGCGCAATGGTGAACGCTTTGCTACCGCTGGTCGCCGGAAATGCGTCCACTGCGCAATCGGCATCCCGGGTTTTCAGCCATTGCTGTTGCGCGGTCTTGATTTTGGCGGTGATGTCGGTCAGTTGCGCCTTGTTGTTGCCGTAAAGCGTTTGCATGCGCTCGGTCAGGCTCTGAAAGTTGTCGCTCAGCAGCTGTTCGGCGGTGGTTCTGCTGTAGGCCGAGCATTCCAGGGTCTGGATCTCGTTTTCGACAGCGTCGCAAGGGTTGTCGTCGGCCTCTTCAGCTGCGTGTACGCCAGTTGCCATCAGTGCCAAAGCCAGGAAGATCGATTTCATTGCGTCGCCGCCCTTAATTCAGTGATTACACCTAGTGATGCGGCGAATTCTGGCCCAAGCGGGCGGCCTTGGATAGGTAGGCAATGACGCCTGTTGACGACCCTTTGTCGCGGATTGACGCTTTCGGCAAACCCCCTGTCGTTTTTGCACCCGGCTACCCCTGCACCGAGGCATATGCTGGCCCCAAAGCGCCGGCACACGATTCGGCGCATGAATCGCTAATAGGGGACAGCCTGATGAGCCCAGCCGAATTGCACGCCGACAGCATCGTTATCGACGGGCTGATTATTGCCAAATGGAACCGCGAGCTGTTTGAAGACATGCGCAAGGGCGGTCTGACCGCGGCCAACTGCACCGTGTCGGTGTGGGAGGGCTTCCAGGCCACTGTCAACAACATCGCCGCCAGCCAGAAGCTGATCCGCGAGAACAGCGACCTGGTGATTCCGGTGCGCACCACCGCCGATATCCGCAAGGCCAAGGAACAGGGCAAGACCGGCATCCTCTTTGGCTTCCAGAATGCTCACGCGTTTGAAGACCAGATCGGCTATGTCGAGGTCTTCAAGCAGCTCGGCGTCGGTATCGTGCAGATGTGCTACAACACCCAGAATCTGGTCGGTACCGGTTGCTACGAGCGCGACGGCGGCCTGTCGGGTTTCGGTCGTGAAATCGTCGCTGAAATGAACCGTGTCGGCGTCATGTGCGACCTGTCCCACGTCGGTTCAAAGACCTCCGAAGAAGTCATCCTCGAATCCAAGAAGCCGGTCTGCTACTCCCATTGCCTGCCGTCGGGTCTGAAAGTACACCCGCGCAACAAGTCCGATGAAGAACTGAAGTTCATCGCCGATCACGGCGGTTTCGTCGGTGTGACCATGTTCGCGCCGTTCCTGGCCAAGGGCATCGATTCGACCATCGACGACTACGCCGAAGCGATCGAATACACCATGAACATCGTCGGCGAAGACGCCATCGGCATCGGCACCGACTTCACCCAGGGCCATGGCCAGGATTTCTTCGAATACCTGACCCATGACAAGGGCTACGCCCGCCGTCTGACCAGCTTCGGCAAGATCATCAACCCGCTGGGCATCCGCACCGTGGGCGAGTTCCCGAACCTGACCGAGACCCTGCTCAAACGCGGCCATTCCGAGCGTGTGGTGCGCAAGATCATGGGCGAGAACTGGGTGAATGTCCTCAAGGACGTCTGGGGCGAATAAGCCACCGCATTTCTGAATCCTTTCCCCCGGCCGTCCGTGCCGGGGGCAACACAACGAATTTTCTGGAGTTAAGTTTCCATGGCCAAGATCGCCCCGCAATTGCCAATCGAAGTCGACAGCGAAACCGGTGTCTGGACCTCTGACGCCCTGCCAATGCTGTACGTACCGCGTCACTTCTTCGTCAACAACCACATGGGCATCGAGGAAGTGCTGGGTGCCGACGCCTACGCTGAAATCCTCTACAAGGCCGGCTACAAGTCCGCCTGGCACTGGTGTGAAAAAGAAGCTGAATGCCATGGCCTGGAAGGCGTTGCAGTGTTCGAGCACTACATGAAGCGTCTGTCGCAACGCGGCTGGGGCCTGTTCAAGATCCAGGACATCGACCTCGACAAAGGCACCGCCAGCGTCAAGCTCGAACACTCCGCATTTGTCTACGTGTACGGCAAGGTCGGGCGCAAGGTCGACTACATGTTCACTGGCTGGTTCGCCGGCGCCATGGACCAGATTCTTCAGGCCCGTGGCAGCTCGATCCGCACCGTTGCAGAACAGGTTTACGGTGGCTCCGAAGAAGGCCACGACGACGGTTTGTTCACCGTCAAGCCGTTGTAAGTCGAGGAACCCGCCATGGCTTTCGAAGCAATGTTTCAACCGATTCAAATCGGCAAACTGACCATCCGCAACCGCGTGCTCAGCACCGCGCACGCCGAGGTCTATGCCACCGACGGCGGCATGACCACCGACCGGTATGTCAAGTATTACGAAGAGAAAGCCAAGGGCGGGATCGGCCTGGCGATTTGCGGCGGTTCCTCCAGTGTGGCCATCGACAGCCCGCAAGGCTGGTGGAAGTCGGTCAACCTGGCCGACGACCGGATCATTCCGCACTTCCAGAACCTGGCCGATGCCATGCACAAGCATGGCGCCAAGATCATGATCCAGATTACCCACATGGGCCGACGTTCGCGCTGGGACGGCGAGCATTGGCCAACCCTGTTGTCGCCATCGGGCATCCGTGAACCGGTGCACCGCGCGACCTGCAAAACCATCGAACCGGAAGAAATCTGGCGGGTAATCGGCAACTACGCAAGCGCAGCCGCACGGGCCAAGGCCGGTGGCCTGGACGGCGTCGAGCTGTCTGCCGTGCACCAGCACATGATCGACCAGTTCTGGAGCCCGCGGGTCAACAAGCGTACCGACGAATGGGGCGGCAGCTTCGAAAACCGCATGCGTTTCGGCCTGGAAGTGATCAAGGCTGTGCGCAAGGAAGTCGGTCCGGATTTCTGCGTCGGCATTCGTCTGTGCGGTGACGAATTCCACCCGGATGGCTTGTCCCACGAGGACATGAAACAGATCGCCAAGTACTACGACGACACCGGCATGATCGACTTCATCGGCGTCGTGGGCTCGGGTTGCGACACCCACAACACCTTGGCCAACGTTATCCCGAACATGAGTTATCCACCGGAGCCATTCCTGCATTTGGCCGCCGGTATCAAAGAAGTGGTGAAGGCTCCGGTTTTGCACGCGCAGAACATCAAGGATCCGAACCAGGCGACCCGTATTCTGGAAGGCGGCTACGTCGACATGGTCGGCATGACCCGCGCCCACATCGCCGACCCGCATTTGATCGCGAAGATCAAGATGGGCCAGGTCGACCAGATCAAACAATGCGTCGGCGCCAACTACTGCATCGACCGTCAGTACCAGGGCCTGGACGTCTTGTGCATCCAGAACGCCGCAACCTCCCGTGAATACATGGGCGTGCCGCACATCATCGAGAAATCGACCGGTGTGAAGCGCAAAGTCGTGGTGGTCGGTGCAGGTCCTGCCGGGATGGAAGCGGCTCGCGTGTCGGCCGAACGTGGCCACGACGTGACCCTGTTCGAGAAGAAAGAATTCATCGGCGGGCAGATCACTACCGCGTCGAAAGCTCCGCAGCGGGACCAGATCGCTGGCATCACTCGCTGGTTCCAGCTGGAACTGGCGCGTTTGAAAGTCGATCTGCGCCTGGGCGTGGCGGCGGATGCAGCGACCATTCTCGACCTGCGTCCGGACGTGGTGGTACTCGCTGTCGGCGGCCATCCGTTCCTGGAACAGAACGAACACTGGGGCGCGGCTGAAGGCCTGGTGGTCAGCAGCTGGGACATCCTCGACGGCAAGGTTGCACCGGGCAAGAACGTGCTGGTCTACGACACCATTTGCGAGTTCACCGGGATGTCGACGGCGGACTTCCTCGCCGACAAGGGCAGCCAGGTCGAGATCGTCACCGACGACATCAAACCGGGCGTGGCCATCGGCGGTACGTCGTTCCCGACTTACTACCGCAGCATGTACCCCAAAGAAGTGATCATGACCGGCGACATGATGCTGGAGAAGGTCTACCGCGAAGGCGACAAGCTGGTGGCGGTGCTGGAAAACGAATACACCGGCGCCAAAGAGGAGCGGGTGGTGGACCAGGTCGTCGTCGAAAACGGCGTGCGTCCGGACGAAGAAATCTACTACGCCATGAAGGAAGGCTCGCGCAACAAAGGCCAGATGGACATCGAAGCCCTGTTCGCGATCAAGCCGCAACCTTCGCTGAGTCAGGCGGGCGACGGCTACTTGCTGTTCCGTATCGGCGACTGCGTGGCCCAGCGCAACACCCACGCGGCGATCTATGACGCGTTGCGGTTGTGCAAGGATTTCTAAGAGCTTGTGGATAACCTGTAGGAGCGAGGCTTGCCCGCGAAGGCCGACTGACATTCAACATTGATGTTGGCTGATCCATCGCCTTCGCGGGCAAGCCTCGCTCCTACAGGGATTCGAGCAAGGCATCCAGGTAGTTTGGCCTGCAAGACCCTGCGGTCTTTGGGAGCTCCACATGTTGAACACCCTTCTTCCAATCCTGTTGTTCGCTGCCTTGGGCCTGGCTGTCCTGGGCGCGTTGCGGCGGGTGGCTATGTGGCGTCAGGGCCGGGCGTCGAAAGTCGACCTGATCGGCGGTCTGTTCGCCATGCCCAAACGCTACATGGTCGATTTGCACCACGTCGTCGCGCGGGACAAATATATTGCCAACACCCACGTTGCCACGGCCGGTGGTGCGGTGGCGTCCATTGTGCTGGCGATTCTGGTGCATGGTTTTGGCCTGCATAACCGCATCCTCGGTTATGCACTGCTGCTGATGTCGGCGGTGATGTTTGTTGGCGCGATCTTTATGTTCCTGCGCCGTCGCAACCCACCGGCCCGCTTGTCCAAAGGCCCGTGGATGCGCCTGCCGAAAAGCCTGATGGCGTTCTCGGCATCGTTCTTCCTGCTGACCCTGCCGGTCGCCGGCATCCTTCCGGAAAACTTCGGTGGCTGGATGGTCGCTGCGATCCTCGGCGTCGGTGTGCTGTGGGGCGTTAGCGAACTGTTCTTCGGCATGACCTGGGGCGGGCCGATGAAGCACGCCTTCGCCGGTGCCCTGCACCTGGCCTGGCACCGTCGCGCCGAACGCTTTGGCGGCGGTCGTTCCACCGGTTTGAAGCCGCTGGATCTGAATGACCCGAACGCGCCGCTCGGTGTGGAAAAACCCAAGGATTTCACCTGGAACCAACTGCTCGGCTTCGACGCCTGCGTGCAGTGCGGTAAATGCGAAGCGGCGTGCCCGGCCTTCGCTGCGGGTCAGCCGCTGAACCCGAAAAAGCTGATTCAGGACATGGTCGTTGGTTTGGCTGGCGGTACTGACGCCAAGTTCGCTGGTAGCCCTTATCCGGGCAAAGCCATTGGCGAACACGGTGGCAATCCGCATCAACCGATCGTCAACGGTCTGGTGGACGCTGAAACCCTGTGGTCTTGCACCACTTGCCGTGCCTGCGTCGAGGAATGCCCGATGATGATCGAGCACGTCGACGCCATCGTCGACATGCGTCGCCATCTGACTCTGGAAAAAGGCGCGACCCCGAACAAGGGTGCCGAAGTTTTGGAAAACCTGATCGCCACCGATAACCCTGGCGGCTTCGCGCCGGGTGGGCGGATGAACTGGGCGGCGGATTTGAACCTGAACCTGCTCAGCGAGAAGAAATCCACCGACGTGCTGTTCTGGGTCGGTGACGGTGCCTTCGACATGCGCAACCAGCGCACCCTGCGTGCCTTCGTCAAAGTGCTGAAAGCGGCCAAGGTCGACTTCGCGGTACTTGGGCTTGAAGAGCGTGACAGCGGTGACGTGGCACGACGCCTGGGCGACGAAGCGACATTCCAGCTGTTGGCCAAGCGCAACATCCAGACCCTAGCCAAGTACAGCTTCAACCGCATCGTCACCTGCGACCCGCACAGCTTCCATGTGCTGAAAAACGAGTACGGCGCCTTCGACGGCAACTACCTCGTGCAGCACCACAGCACCTACATGGCGGAGATCATTGGCGAAGGCGCCCTGAACCTCGGCCAGCACAAAGGCAGCAGCGTGACCTATCACGACCCGTGCTACCTCGGTCGCTACAACGGCGAATACGAGGCGCCGCGTGAAGTACTGCGCGCCCTGGGCATCGAGATCAAGGAAATGCAACGCTCCGGTTTCCGTTCACGCTGCTGCGGCGGCGGTGGCGGTGCACCGATTACCGACATTCCGGGCAAGCAGCGGATCCCCGACATGCGCATGGAAGACATCCGCGAAACCGGTGCCGAACTGGTGGCCGTGGGTTGCCCACAGTGCACCGCGATGCTCGAAGGCGTGGTCGAACCGCGTCCACTAATCAAGGACATCGCCGAACTGGTGGCCGACGCCCTGCTCGAAGACGCCGCGCCGGGAAAGCCTTCGGCACCGGCCAAACGTGAACCTGCGGAGGTGCATTGATGAGCGACATTATCCGCCGCGACCCACGCGCCGAATGGATCGCCCGCAACCGTCTGCACCCGCTGCACGCGGCCATGCAACCGGCGCAACACAGCTGGATGGGGCCTAACGGTGTCATCCGCAAGAACCCTCACGGGATCGGTTTTATCGGCCCCAACGGCATCAAGCGAATCGACCGCAGCGGCGCTCAGCAGGGCGGGGCGACCAAACGCTCGGCCGCGGTTGAAGTGCAATTGCCGCTGCATCAAGTGCCGCAACCTGCGTTCTACATCAGCGTGGTGCCGGACATGGTCGGCGGTCGCTTGAGCAGCCACGACCGCGACTTGCTCGGCCTGGCTCATCAGTTGGCCGGCAAGGACGGCGCGGTACTGGCCGTGATCTTCGGCGAGCACAAGGAAAACGCCTTCGCCACGGCGGGCGTTGACCGCTTGCTGGTACTGGAAGGCGACGAGTTCAGCGGTTATGCACCGGAGCAACGCGTCCAGGGCCTGCGGGCTGTGGATAACCAGTTCAACCCGCGTCACTGGTTGCTGCCGGACAGCCGCAGCAGTGGTGGCGAACTGGGTCGACGCTTTGCCGCCGCACTGGGCGAACGCCCGGCCACGCGGGTCTGGCAGGTCAAGGATCAGGAGTGCATCGGCCGCGCCGGTGCTGGTTTGCAGGATCTTGCACGTCCGGCCGCCCGCTTGATTCTGGCGGCTGCCGAATGCGCCGAACCGGTCAGCGAAACCCGTCACGAAGCCTTGCCAGTGGAGTTATCCACAGCAGTCGCCCGCAGCCTGTCGCGGATCGAAGATCTGGGCGCGGTGGCGGTGGACCCGGCGGCGATTCCGATGGCCGAAGCGGAGTTCATCTTCTCCGGCGGCAACGGGGTCAAGGACTGGGGACTTTTCCACAGGACGGCCGAGGCGTTGGGTGCGACCGAAGGTGCATCGCGCGTGGCGGTGGACGACGGCTTCATGGCCCGCGACCGTCAGGTCGGTGCGTCCGGTACTTGGGTCACGGCACGGGTTTACGTGGCGGTGGGTATTTCCGGGGCGATCCAGCACCTGCAAGGCATCGGTGCCTGCGACAAGGTGGTGGCGATCAACCTCGACCCGGGGTGCGACATGATCAAACGGGCCGACCTGTCGGTGATCGGTGAGAGCGCCGAGATTCTTCAAGCCTTGATCGATGCGGTAGAGGCTTACCGCAACGACGCCAAGCGCGATGCGGCTTAAGGGAAGGAAAGGGTTATGAGCACGAAAATCATTAGCCTGGTGTCCATCGGCGCCCACCCGACCTCCGGCCGGCCACGCCGTGCCGAGCAGGATGCACGAGCAGTTGAACTGGGCCTGCAACTGGCTGGGGATAACCTGCAAGTGCTGCATGCCGGTGACGTCGCGGAACCGGCACTGCGCGCTTATCTGGGCATGGGCCTGGAACAGTTGCACGTGCTGGAGCAACCGGTCGGTGCTGACGCGCTGCCAGCGCTGACCGCTTATCTGCGCGATGCCGGGGCTCAGGTAGTACTGACCGGCAGCCAGGCGGAAACCGGTGAAGGCTCGGGCATGCTGCCGTTCCTGTTGGCCGAAAGCCTTGGCTGGCCGCTGGTGGTGGGTTTGGCGCAGGTTGAATCCATCGACGGTGGTTCGGCGCTGGTACTGCAGGCCTTGCCTCGCGGGCAGCGTAGGCGCTTGAAAGTACGCCTGCCGTTTCTGGCGACTGTGGATAACGCAGCGCCCAAGCCTCGGCAGAGTGCCTACGGTCCGGCGCGGCGCGGGGTGTTGCAGGCGGATGAAGTCGAGGTGATCGACGATGAACTGCTGGCGGTGGCCACGCTGCAACCGGCCAAACCACGGCCCAAGCGCTTGAAAGTGATCAAGGCCAAGAGCGGTGCCGACCGCATGAAGGCCGCAACGGCCAAGGCCAGTGGCGGCGGTGGTCAGGTGCTCAAGGGCGTGAGCGCGCAGGCGGGCGCAGAAGCCATCCTCAAGTTGCTGATTGAAGAAGGCGTGGTCCGTCAGGGTTGAGCGAGTGCAACAACCGGTCATAAAACCGTTGGCCTGGCCGGTTGTGACGCATCAACCTGCACGCTAAAAAGGTCGCTCGTATTCTGTGGAGTCACATCAATGGCTGTTGAATTTCGTCCGGCTTTGCGCACGGATGCGCGCGAGATTGCCCGTTTGTTCCAGATTTCGTCAGAGGGCGCTTCGGATTACATCTGGAGCCAGCTGGCGGAGCCCGGGCAGGATCTGCTGGAAGTGGGTGCCGCTCGTTACGCCCGTGAAGATGTCGATTTCTCCTATCAGAACTGCCTGATCGCGCAGGCCGAGGGAGAGGTCATCGGCATGCTGCACAGCTACGTGATGCGCCACGATCCCCAGGCCGCTCCCGTGACCGACCCGGTCCTGGCACCCTATGCCACCATGGAAATCCCCGACACCCTCTATATTTCGAGCCTGGCCCTGCACGAGGGCTGGCGCAATCAGGGCTTGGGCAAACAGTTCCTCGCCTATGCCTACGACCGTGCCAACCGGTTGGGGCTCAACGGCTTGAGCTTGATCGACTATGCGGCGAACACCGGCGCCCGGCGGTTTTATGAGCGTCATGGCTTCCGGATCGTCGATACCTGCCAGATCACGCCCCACCCAATGATTCGGGTTACGGGTGAGGCTTATTTGATGTATCGGCCGTAAGGACATCGAACACCTGTGGGAGCGAGCCTGCTCGCGATGACGGACTGACATTCACCATCGATGTTGCCTGACCTGGGATTGCGCATTTACCCACAATCCCTGTTAGCGCTTCTGTGGATAACATGTTCGCCCCTCGCTACACCCCATGCCAATCAAGCCCTGCAGCCCTCCGTACAAAAAACAACCAGCCTAACCCACGGTTTTTTCGAGCTTTTTCCACAGAGTAACGTCGCTCACACGTCGATACTTGCCCCCAATCTCTGTTGGCGCTTCTGTGGATAAGATGTTCGCTGTCCGCTACAGGCTATATAAACCGAGGCTTTCAGTGAGTTGATCAAATAATGTTCAATTCGCGCTTTTCCCTCGTTAATCCTTCCGCAAACCCCGAATTCTCACGGCTTTCAGCAGTTTTCCACAGAGCCTGCAAAGTTGCCCCCAAAGTCTGTTGGTGCTTCTGTGGATAAGGTGTTCGCCATCCTCTGCACGTCATATAAACCGTGCCCTGCAGACTTCTGATCAAAAAACGATCAACGCTTGCATAAAACTCTGCTTCTGGATAAGTCACGGTTTTTCTTGGTTTTTTGTGAATATATTTGGCGCGTCATCCACAGTTGTCCCCAATAGCTGTGGGTGGAGATGTGGATAACTTGTTCGCTGAACCCTGCAAGCCACGGTCTGTATAGGCCCGAACGCGATAGATCAGATTTCATACAGGTCTAAGGCACTGCCTTGACTTCGATCTGTCGCCTGTCTTCACTTTCACGGCATAAGGACAGCCGTCTCTTATCCACATCTGGTTCAGGGAGAACGCGTGATGGATAGCCAGCGATATCGCTCGCACCCAAGCCCCTGCATGACCTGTGTTCCAAAACCTGCCTCCTTGCTGCGTAAACGAATTCATCGTCGCGCCGCCAATCAGCGCGCTCGCCTATAGCGCCTGAGCCTTTTATCCATGCCAAAACGCAGCTGCCATTGAGGCCCGACCGTGCCCGGTGACCAGGTGTTCGTTCATCTATCGATTGCAGGCAACCACAGAGTTGCCCATCTGCCTGAGAGGAAATGAGTCATGACACGGATTGCCACGCCCATCAGCGACATCAAGGAACATTACGACGTGATCGTCATCGGCTCCGGCTACGGTGGCGGGATCGCGGCGTCGCGCCTGTCCCGGGCCGGCAAGCGGGTGTGCCTGCTGGAGCGGGGCCGGGAAATCCAGCCCGGCGAATACCCCAATACGATGCTGGCGGCCACCGAAGAGCTGCAAGTCCATGACCCGGACGGGCACATCGGTTCGCGCACCGGGCTGTTCGACCTGCACGTCAACGCCCAGCAAAACGTGGTGGTCGGTTGTGGCCTGGGCGGCACATCCTTGATCAACGCCAACGTCGCGCTGGAGCCGGAGCCCGGTGTGTTTGACGATCCGCGGTGGCCGCTGGCGGTACGTGAGCATCGCGACACCTTGCTCAAGGACGGTTACGCCCGGGCCCGGGAGATGCTCAAGCCCAATCCCTACCCGAAAACTGCTCCGACCTTGCCCAAACTCGAGGCTAACCAGAAGTCCGCCGACTACCTCAAGCAAGGCGCGCACTTCTACAAGCCGCCGATCAACGTGACCTTCGACAAACTGCCGAACAACCTCAACCACGTCGGTGTCGAGCAATTACCGTGCAACCACTGCGGCGACTGCGTGTCGGGCTGTAACAACAAGGCCAAGAACACCACGCTGATGAATTACCTGCCGGATGCCTGGAACCACGGCGCAGAGATTTTCTGCCAGGCCGAGGTGCGGCATCTGGAGCGCGACGCCGACGGCGACGGTTGGATCGTGCACTTCCAATACCTGGACAGTGGCCGCGAGAAATTCTCCGCGCCGACGCTGTTCGTCAAGGCTGACATTGTCGTGGTGTCGGCGGGCACGCTGGGCTCCACCGAAATCCTCCTGCGCTCCCGGGACAAAGGTCTGGCGACGTCCAATCAGCTTGGCGAGAACATGAGCGGCAACGGTGACATTCTCGGTTTTGGCCATAACTGCGACCAAGCGATCAACGGCATCGGTTTTGGCGCGCATCCGGCCAATGAAATGAAACCGGTCGGCCCGTGCATCACCTCGATCATCGACATGCGCACCGAAGGCGACTGGCGCAGCCGCATGGTCATCGAAGAAGGCTCGATCCCCGGCGCGCTAGGCCGGCCGATGGTGCCGAGCATGGCCGCGTTCGCCGGGTTGATCGGCAAACCCACCGATGACAGTTTCACCGGCAAGCTCAAGTATGCCGAGCGTGAAGCCGAGAGCTTCCTGCGTGGCCCGTATCACGGCGCCCTGCACAACATGCAGACCTACCTGATCATGAGCCACGACGACGGCAAGGGTCGCATGGTGCTCGACAGCAAGGATCAACTGCGCATCGACTGGCCGGGCGTCGGCGAGCAGGAAAACGTCAAACTCGGCAACGAGCGGCTGCACCAGAGCACCAAGGCGTTGGGCGGGATCTGGGTCGAGAACCCGATCTGGACCGAGCTGCTCAAACACAGCATCGTTTCCGTTCACCCATTGGGCGGTTGCGTGATGGGCGAGGACGCGGAGCAGGGCGTGGTCAACCACAAGGGGCAGGTATTCAGCAGCGCCAGTGGCACCAATGTCTATGCCGGGTTGTACGTGGCCGACGGCGCGGTGATTCCAACTTCCCTGGCGGTCAATCCGCTGCTGACCATCTCCGCCGTGAGCGAGCGCAACATGGGCCTGCTGGCGGCCGATCGCGGCTGGCACATCGACTACACGCTGCCCTCGGCACCGCGCAAACAGGTGGCGCCACCGACCCTCGGCGTGCAGTTCACCGAAACCATGAAGGGCTATTTCTCCAAGGACTTCACTCAGCCTCAAGGCACCGATCTCAAGCTCTACGAAGCGGCGGCCAAACGCGGCGAGTCGGAGAACTCGCCGATCGAGTTCACCCTGACCATCACCGCCAACGACCTCAACCGCATGATCAAGGAGCCGGAGCACGCGGCGACGCTGGTCGGCACGCTCAATGCGCCGGGTCTGTCGCCGGAACCGCTGACCGCCAGCAATGGCGTGTTCAACCTGTTCGAGGAATATCAGGAACAGGTCGGCGTGCGGCACATGAATTACGACATGAAACTGACCGCCGAGGACGGCAGCGATTATTACTTCAGCGCGTTCAAGACCGTGCCCGAAGACAATGGCGTGCTGAACGTCTGGCACGACACCAGCACCCTCTACGTGACGCTGTATCGCGGGCCGGACAAAACCGGTGAGGTGATTGGCTCGGGTGTGATGCACATTCAACCGGCCGATTTCGCCAAGCAGATGACCACCATGAAGGTGCTTAACGCGCGCAACGAACGCGAGCGCATCGAAGGGTTGGCGCGGTTCGGCAAGTTCTTCGCCGGCATCTTGTGGGAGAGCTACGGCGGGGTGTTCGCTGGTGACATCTACTTCAACCCCGATGCACCGCCGCGGCAGAAACGCCCGCTGGATGCGCCGACGCCGAGCGTGCAGTTCTTCCAGACCGAAGACAGCGTCCAGCTACGCCTGACCCGCTATCAGGGAGGCAGCAAAGGGCCGGTGATGCTGGTGCATGGCTTGGGCGTGGGCTCGAATATTTTCTCCACCGACACCATCCAGACTAACCTGCTGGAGTTCTTGTGCAAGCACGAGTACGACGTCTGGCTGCTGGATTTCCGGGTCAGCATTCTGATACCGGCCAGCAAGCACGAATGGAACGGCGATCAGATTGCGCAGTACGACTTCAAGGCTGCCATCGCGCAGATCCAGCAGGCAACCAAGGCGGCGGATGTGCAATGCGTGGTGCATTGCTACGGGGCGACGACTTTCTTCATGTCGCTGCTGGCCGGGTTGCAGGGCGTGCGTTCGGTGGTGTGTTCGCAGATCGCCGCGGATACGGTGGTCGCCACGGCAACGGGGCTCAAGGCCGGTCTGCACCTTCCGGGGATGCTCGACGCCATTGGCATCAAATCCCTGACCGCGTATGCCGACAACAAGGAGAGCTGGTTCAACAAACTCTACGACAAGGCCCTCAACGTCTACGCCCGCATCGAGGCCCAGGGCTACTGCACCAACCCGGTATGCCATCGCATCACCTTCATGTACGCGTCGCTGTACCGCCACGACACGCTCAACGAGACCTTGCATGACAACCTGCATGAGCTGTTCGGCGAATCGAACATGCAGACCTTCGAGCACTTGGCGTTGATCCTGCGCAAAGGCCATCTGGTGGACTTCAAGGGCCAGGACGTCTACATGCCGCACTTCGACCGGCTGACCATGCCGATTTGCTTCATCAGCGGCGAAGACAACCAATGCTACCTGCCGGAAAGCACGCTCAAGACTTATGAGCGCGTGTGCAAAGCCCATGGACCGGAGCGCTACAGCCGGCATGTGGTGCCGGGTTACGGGCATATCGACTGCATGTTCGGCAAGAATGCGGTGCTCGATGTGTACCCGATCATCCTGCAACACCTGGAGAAAACCGCACTCGGTTGACACCGCTTACCTGTGGCGAGGGAGCTTGCTCCCGCTGGGCTGCGAAGCAGCCCCAAAGCCTAAAGACGCGATCTATCAGATGCACTGCGTTTTCTGGATTTACGACTGCTTCGCAGCCGAGCGGGAGCAAGCTCCCTCGCCACAAAAGCCGTGTGCTGACTTGGGATTGGCGACTACAAGGAAATGGATGCCATGGACAGTTACATCCGCTGGTTTCAACGCTTCATCTGGATAGGCATCGTGATGAACATGGTCTTCGCGATTCCGGCGCTGTTCGCGCCGGCGTTGCTGACCTCGATGCTCGGGATGCCACCGCAGCTCTCCGATCCATGGCTGGAAAACGCCGGCATGCTGCTGGTGGGGATCAGCCTGTTCTACATGCCATCAGGCTTCAACGCGCCAAAATACGTCGTGCATTCGTGGCTGTGCGTGTTGTCGCGACTGGTCGCCGTGGCGTTCTGGATCTACCTGATCAACACCAGCAACCAGGCTCAGGTATTCGTGCCGATGCTGCTGGGCGATCTGAGCATGTTCCTGATCCTCGGGATTCTGCTGTACCTGGGCAGCGCGCCGGCCAATCGGCCCCTGGCGTTGCTTCGCGACGGCTGGCTTGAGTGGCGCGCAGCGTGGGCGCGACGCTGGCAGCGGCACAGCTACAAAGTCGCCACGCTGGTCGTGGTGCTGGCGCTGGGATTTATCGGCTACGAAACCTGGTACCAGATGCTGCGAGTGGTGCCGGCAGAGCAATACGCCTCCGATGAGGATCACTACAAGTACGGCGCCATCGGCCTGGGCATCGAAGCGCGGATTCCCTATTATCTGTTCGCCGTATTGCCGCAGATGTGCCCGGATAAGCTGCCGAAACTCGGCGGTTACGAAGTCTTCGGTTTCCTCTACGAGAACGGCAAGGACCTGCCGATCGGCATGGCCAAGCGGCAGATTGGCTACCCGACCGTGGAGCCCAACTGCGCCCTGTGCCACACCGGTTCCTACCGGGCCAATACCAGCGACGTCGCCATCCCGGTGGCCACTGCGCCGGCCAATACCCTGCAACTGCAGGCCTTCCAGTGGTTCGCCTACAATTGCGCCAGCGACCCGAAATTCACCCCCGACGCGGTGATGACGGCGATCAACAGCAAGTTCCAGCTCGGGTTCTTCGAGCGGTTGTACAACCGCTACGTGATCATTCCGATGGCCACGAGCGCGCTGGTCAAGCAGAAGCAGGCCTATGCCTGGCAACGCCTGCGCGCACCGCAAGGGCCGGGGCGCACCGACACCTTCAACCCGACGAAAATGGTGGTGTTCGGCTTCCCGGATGACTCGACCATCGGCACCGTCGACTTGCCGCAAGTCTGGAATCAGAAGCCTCGGGAGTCGCTGTACCTGCACTGGGACGGCAACAACAACGACATCCATGAGCGCAACTACGCGGCGGCCATGGCCGTGGGTGCGACGCCGGAGTCAGTGTTGCCGGACAGTTTCAACCGGGTGACCAACTGGTTGCTGGGCCACAAGGCGCCGGCATGGCCGTTCGCGCTGGATCAGGCCAAAGTCGCGCGGGGCAGACCGGTCTGGGAAAACAACTGCGCCGGTTGCCATGATTTCGGCCGCACCGACACCGGTCAGGTCACCACCAGCATTGATGAACTGGGCACCGATCCCCATCGGCTGAACTCGTTCACCAATGGTTTAGTGACGGCTTTCCATGGCTTCAAGAAATCGCCGTTCGACTTTGGCGCCTATCGCAAGACCCAGAGCTACAGCAACACGCCCACCGACGGCGTCTGGTTGCGCGCGCCGTACTTGCACAACGGTTCGGTACCGACCCTGTGGGACTTGCTGCAACCACCGGAAAAGAGGCCGCTGGTGTTCTTCACCGGCTCTGATGTGTACGACCAGGACAAGGTCGGCTTCGTCACCAGTGGCCAGCAGATGAAGGCCTCGGCGGACTTCAAATACGACACCCGTCTGGAGGGCAACCACAACGGCGGCCACCTGTACGGCACGCAGCTGTCGGAACTCGATAAGCGGGCGCTCATCGAGTTCATGAAAACCCTGTGATTCCACTACGGATGGAGGAAAGCGACATGTCATTGGTCAGTCATTGGGAACACGAGTACGACAAGGTCAAGCTACGCGTACATGGCTTGTTCACCCGTTTGGAAATGGCCTGGAAAAAGCTCGTCAGCGAGCTTGAGCCGGAGGAGTTCGAGGCTATCGTCGCGCTGCTGCAGCGGGGGCACGATCAGGCGCAATACGTGCTCAAGCACGGCGATATGCCGGACGATCAGCCGAGTGTGCCGTGGGAGTTGGCCCATGGCTTGTCGATCCTGCACATCGGTAACGCCAGCCCCTTGCCGCAATCGGTAGACGAGCTGCAAACCCGCGTGCTCAAGGACGGCAGCCTGCTCGGTTGTCGCAAATGGGAGCTGCTGGATCTGTTGTGGAGCGAGGCATTGCTCAAGTGGATCGAGAACCTGCGGCATCACGCGCCGTTCGCCACCACCCCGGCGTTGATGCGCATGGACAGTGACGTGACCCTGGCCATCGCCGGCGACTGGGGCACCGGGCCGTTCGATAGCCACGCCCCGGCGGTCTCAGTCGCCAACCAGATGCAACTGGCCCAGGCCGATTTCACCATTCACCTGGGGGACGTGTACTACGCGGGCACCCGCTCTCAGGAGGACGTCGACATGGTCGGCTGGCCCATGGGCAAGCACGGCTCGTTCACCCTCAACTCCAATCACGAGATGTACAGCGGCGCCCATGGCTACTTCAAGGAACTGGCCAAGCGTTTCCCGGCGCAGCAGGGCACCAGTTATTTTGCGTTGTACAACGATGACTGGCTGGTGATCGGGCTCGACACGGCTTACGCCTCGGATGCGATCAACCTGTACATGGACGGTGCACTGAACAAGCAGCAGATCGACTGGATGAAAGACTTGCCCCAGCGCAAGAAGATCATGGTGCTCAGTCATCACCAGGGTTTCGACATTACCGGGCACAACAAGACGGCGCTGTATCAACCGGTGTGCGATGCCTTGGGCCGCGAGCCGGATTATTGGTATTGGGGGCATTTGCACAACGGCATCTGCTACGCCGCTCAAGGCGGGTTGCATGCACGCTGCGCCGGGCATGGGGCGATTCCCTACGGCAATGCCAGTGAGCTGAACGGGCATTCGCGGGTGTTGTGGTCGGAAACGCAAAATGCGCGGGATG
Source organism: Pseudomonas sp. GM102 (assembly GCF_000282555.1). Lineage (NCBI taxonomy): Bacteria > Pseudomonadati > Pseudomonadota > Gammaproteobacteria > Pseudomonadales > Pseudomonadaceae > Pseudomonas > Pseudomonas sp. GM102. The sequence goes on from NZ_AKJB01000147.1 coordinate 38,202, forward strand.
AGGCGTACCCGGATCGGGTGTTGAACGGTTATGTGAAAGTGCGGCTGGTGGGGGAGAACATCGAAGAGACGTTTATTGGCGAGGATGGGTCGGTGCGGTGGTCTTCGTCAGCCCGTTGATTTGGGGTGACGGATAGGCCGTCATCGCGAGCAGGCTCGCTCCCACAAGGGATCTTCAGTGCACATAGATCCAGTGTGGGAGCGAGCCTGCTCGCGATGCTTTTGCTCTTAGCCTTGAACCGGAACCCCTTTGAGGTACGGCGCAGGCTCGGCCCCAAGGTTGTTCAGCAACCGCTCGCTGTACCAATCCACAAAGTTCACCACGCCAAACTCATAGGTCTTGGAGTAAGGCCCTGGCTGGTACGCGGTGGAGTTGATCCCGCGCTGGTTTTCTTCGGCCAGGCGACGGTCCTGGTCGTTGGTCGCATCCCAGACCTGGCGCATGCGCTCCACGTCGTAGTCCACGCCTTCGACCGCGTCCTTGTGCACGATCCACTTGGTGGTGACCATGGTTTCCTGAGCGCTGATCGGCCACACGGTGAACACGATGATGTGGTCGCCCATGCAGTGGTTCCACGAGTGTGGCAGGTGCAGGATGCGCATCGAACCCAGGTCCGGGTTCTTGATGCGGCCCATGAGTTTGGCGCAGCCCTGTTTGCCGTCCATGGTCATCGACACGGTGCCCTTGAGCAGCGGCATGCGCACGATGCGGTTACGCAGGCCGAAACTGGCGTGGGCGTAAGGGATCTTCTCGGCTTCCCAGGCAGCGGCGGAGGCAGCGACGTGGTCCTTGAAGGCCTGGTCGGCACGCGGGTCGGTGACGTCGTCCCATTCCAGCAGGGTTTTCAACAGTTCCGGGTGCGACGCGTTGCAGTGGTAGCACTCGCGGTTGTTTTCCAGCACCAGTTTCCAGTTGGCTTTCTCCATCAAGGTGGTGGTAATCGCCACCTTGGTGTTCTCCATGTCGTACGGTTCCATGTAATGGTTCAGCGTCGACAGGAAGTCATCAATGGCCGGCGGGTTCTCCGACAGGCTGATGAAGATGTAACCGCCAGCGGTTTTCACATTCACCGGTTTGAGGCCGTACTGCTTCATGTCGAAGTCGGCGCCCATTTCGGTACCGGCGAACAACAGGCGACCGTCCAGCTCGTAGGTCCACTGGTGGTAGTGGCAGACCAGTTTGGCGACTTTGCCTTTTTCGCTGGTGCACAGCCGTGAACCACGGTGACGGCAGACGTTGTGGAACGCATGGACCACGCCGTCGGCACCACGAATCACGATGATCGGGTTCTTGCCGACTTGCAGGGTCAGGTAGTTGCCCTTGGTCGGGATCTCGCAGGTCATGCCGGCGATCAACCACTCTTTCTGGAAGATTTCCTGCATGTCGATATCAAACAGCCGCTCGTCAGAGTAAAACGGCTGCGGCAGCGAGAAAGTGCGCTCGCGCTCTTGCAGCATCTGCGCGGTGGCCTTGCGTGCGGGTTCCAGCGGATCGCCCAGGCTGATTTTTGCGGTGACGTCCATCGTGTGTTTCCTCAAGGCCATCTGCGTGGCCGCGAAAGTGGCTGATCAGGTTTGCTACGCAAGGTGTAAAGGTTGTGTCTTGGTATGGAGCGAGTGTGGGGCCGGCGCTCGCCAGAACCTTATCCATGGGCGACATGGCCCAATCTGTTCCCGACGCGCAACCCCCGGTAGATGCGGGCTGGTCGCGATAAGTATGTGAATGTCGCAGATAGGTAAATGGGTGGTTCGCACGTTACGCAGAATCGCCAACATAAGGCCGACCATCGGCGGTGGAGAACAGCATGTCCAACAGCTTCCTGAATCCGGTAACCACCCAGACCTGGGCCAATGGTCGACACATTGTCCGTTGCGTCAAAGTCATCCAGGAAACCTGGGATGTGCGCACCTTCTGCTTTATGGCCGACCAGCCGATCCTGTTCTTCTTCAAGCCCGGGCAGTTCGTCACCCTGGAGCTGGAAATCGACGGCGTGCCGATCATGCGCTCCTACACCATTTCCAGCTCGCCGTCGGTGCCGTACAGCTTTTCGGTGACCATCAAGCGCGTGCCGGGCGGCAAGGTGTCCAACTGGCTGCACGACACCCTGCATGAAGGCCAGGAGCTGGCGGTGCACGGGCCGGTCGGGTTGTTCAACGCCATGGACTTCCCCGCGCCGAAAGTGCTCTACCTCAGCGGCGGCGTCGGTATTACACCGTGCATGTCCATGGCTCGTTGGTTCTATGACACCAACGGCAATGTCGACATGGTGTTTATCCACAGCGCCCGTTCGCCCAAAGACATCATTTACCACCGCGAGCTGGAACACATGGCGTCGCGGATCGACAACTTCAGCCTGCACCTGATTTGCGAGAAGCACGGTCTGGGCGAGCCGTGGGCCGGTTATCGCGGTTACCTGAACCACAAGATGCTCGAATTGATGGCGCCGGACTTCCTCGACCGTGAAGTCTTCTGCTGCGGTCCGACCCCGTACATGAACGCGGTCAAGCGCATGCTTGAGACGGCGGGTTTCGACATGAAGCGTTATCACGAGGAATCCTTCGGCGCGACGCCGCCGGAAGCCCGTGCCGACGCGGTGGAGCAAGCCGAACAAGCGGCGGACGCTCCGGAAGTCGACGCGGCGGATCTGCATCAGGTGGAATTCACCGCTTCCGGCAAGAGCATTCGCGTTGCGCCAGGGGAGACCGTGCATGCGGCGGCGGCCAAGCTTGGCTTGCTGATCCCGAAAGCCTGCGGGATGGGGATTTGCGGGACCTGCAAGGTGATGAAGCTGGGGGGCGAGGTCGAAATGGACCACAACGGCGGGATTACCGAGGAAGACGAGGCCGAAGGGTTCATCCTGTCGTGCTGCAGCGTGCCGAAGGGCGACGTGCGGATCGAGTTTTGAACCTGTGGGAGCGGGCTTGCTCGCGAAGGCGGCGGCACAGTCAACATTGATGTTGCCTGACACACCGCTTTCGCGAGCAAGCCCGCTCCCACAATGGTTGGTATTTCAGTCCACAAACAGGTCTGGCATCAGCTTGTCTTTGGTGCCGGGCTCAAAGCGGTAATGATCGAATTCGGTCACGCCATGCTCCCGCAAAATCTCCTCATCAATCAGCAACCGCCCGGTGATGCTGCGACCACTGCTGCTCAGAATCGCGTAAGCCGCATCCGCCATAATCGCAGGCGTGCGCGCATGTTTGAACGACTCGCGCGACCCCAGCTGAAACTCGATGGCGGCAGTGGCGATCATGGTCTGCGGCCACAGAGAATTGACGCTGATGCCGTAGGAGGCGAATTCCTCGCTCATGCCCAGGGTCAGCATACTCATGCCGTACTTGGTCACCGTGTACGGGCTGTACTGGGCGAACCACCTGGTGGCCAGGTTCAGCGGTGGTGACAGGTTGAGGATGTGGCCGCCAGTTTTTTTCAGATAGGGCAGGGCAGCCTGACTGCACAGCAGCACGGCGCGGGTGTTGATCTGGTGCATCAGGTCGAAGCGCTTGAGTTCGATGTGTTGCACCCCGGTCAGCTTGATCGCTCCGGCATTGTTGATCAGCGCATCGATGCCGCCGAAATGTGCGCTGGCGTCGGCCATGGCCTGGCGCACGGCAACTTCATCGCGCACATCCACCTGCAAGGCCAGCGCCTTGCCGCCCGCGGCTTCGACTTCCGCCGCCACGCTGAAGATGGTGCCTGGCAGTTTGGGGTGAGGGGTGGCGCTTTTGGCGGCAATCACGATGTTGGCCCCGTCCTTTGCTGCCCGCAGCGCAATCTCACGCCCAATGCCACGGCTGGCGCCGGTGATGAACAGGGTTTTGCCTTGTAGTGACATGCGTACGCTCCTGATTGTTGTTATCTGAGCGGATCGAAACAGCTCGCCAGTCAATGTAGACCAAAAGACACTTGTTCCTCGCACTCACGGCGATCGTTCCCACGCTCCGCGTGGGAATGCCTCTCGGGACGCTCCGCGTTCCTGTCTCAGCGCCGATGCAATGCCGAGCACTGTTGTGACGCAGAGCGTCACGGGCTGCATTCCCACGCGGAGCGTGGGAACGATCAGGTTGGGGGTGCTATGAGCCTCAATACCAACGCTGTATCTCGATCAGCCCCTCCATCCCTGCATAATTCCTCGCACTGGAGTAGCGCCAATGCTCCGGCAGATCTACGTACCCACGCTTAACCGGGTTGTAGTGGATGTAATCCAGCTTTTGGCGCATCACCGTTTCGCTGTACACCATCTCTGCGTGTGAACCTTCCTGCCACAACTGATAAACCCGATCTTTCTTATGGGCGCATTTGCTGAAACGCAGGCGCTGCAACGCGCGCTCTGCGCCTTTGTTTTGCAGATCGTCGATGATTTGGCGGGCGGTGAAGGATTTGAACTGGCGGAGGCATTTGCTCAGGTCTGGAGCTTCGGCAACGAAATGCAAATGGTTTTCCAGGACGACGTAACCATACAGCTTTAGACCTTGGTAGGTTTGTTGATAGCGCCAGCAATTGAGCAGGTGATCGATAATGTAGGGGCGGATAAACAGTGGGAGCCATTCCATGATTGTGCAGGTCAGGAAATGGGGTTTGTCAGGTTCGGTGATGGTGTAGCGGCTTCGGCCCATGGATGCATTCCTTTGCGGGGGAATGACTAGGGTGAGCGGGGTTGCGTGAGGGGGCTAGAGGACAGCGCCGCGCAGTGAGTAAGAAATTGCGATGCGCCACCGTGATCGTTCCCACGCTCTGCGTGGGAATGCAGCCCGTGACGCTCTGCGTCACTGCGGTATTGGGCATTGCGTCGGCGTTGAGGCAGGAACGCGGAGCGTCCCAAGAGGCATTCCCACGCAGAGCGTGGGAACGATCAGTACAATCAGGCCGACATCACGTGTCGAATATCCGCCGCCAATTCGCGCACACGCTCTTCTTCGGTGTCCCACGAGCACATGAAGCGTGCGCCGCCGTTGCCGATGAAGGTGTAGAAGCGCCAGCCCTTGGCGGTCAGCGCGGCGATTGCCGGTTCCGACAGTTGCAGGAACACGCCGTTGGCCTGCACCGGGAACATCAGTTCCACGCCAGGAATATCGCTCACCAGTTCGGCCAGCAGCTGCGCGCAGTGGTTGGCGTGGCGGGCGTATTTGAGCCAGGCGTCGTTTTCCAGGATCCCGACCCACGGCGCCGAGAGGAAGCGCATCTTCGACGCCAGTTGCCCGGCCTGTTTGCAGCGGTAGTCGAAATCTTCGGCCAGTTTGTGGTTGAAGAACAGGATCGCTTCGCCCACCGCCATGCCGTTTTTCGTGCCGCCGAAGCACAAGACATCGACCCCGGCCTTCCAGGTCAGGTCTGCCGGTGAGCAGCCAAGAAATGCGCAAGCATTGGAGAAGCGTGCGCCGTCCATGTGCAGGTTCAGGCCCAGCTCTTTGCAGGTGACGCTGATGGCGCGGATTTCTTGCGGGGTGTACACGCTGCCGACTTCGGTGGCCTGGGTCAGGGTCACTACGCGGGGTTTGGGGTAGTGGATGTCCTGGCGCTTGAGGGCGATTTCGCGGATCGACTCCGGCGTCAGCTTGCCGTTTTCGGTGCGGGCGATGAGCAGCTTGGAACCGTTGGAGAAAAACTCCGGCGCGCCGCATTCGTCGGTTTCGACGTGGGCGGTTTCCGAGCAGATCACGCTGTGGTAACTCTGGCACAGCGACGACAGGGCCAGCGAGTTGGCGGCGGTGCCGTTGAAGGCGAAGAACACTTCGCAGTCGGTTTCGAACAGTTTGCGGAATTGATCAGATGCGCGTGCGGTCCACTCATCGTCGCCATAAGCGCGCTGGTGGCCGTGGTTGGCCTGTTCCATGGCAGCCCAGGCTTCAGGGCAGATACCGGAATAGTTGTCGCTGGCGAATTGTTGGCTCTTATCGGTCATGGCCGGCTTCCGTGGTCGAGGCTCTTATGGTGAAGAGCATCGTGGTCAATGATGGTGCGCACTTTACCGAAGATCGTCCGGGGAGCACACGGGATGTTGCTGTCAGAAAAATACACGGTTGACGGGCAATTATGCACATGACTCAACGGGATGGGGCGCTGGATCTGCTCAAGTGGCTGGCGCTGCTGAGCATGGTGCTCGATCACCTGCGATATGTCGGTTATTCCGTCGATATTCTGTATGTCCCGGGTAGATTGGCGTTCCCGTGGTTTTGTCTGGCGATGGCGGCAAACCTGTCGCGGGCTCGCGCAGTAACCACCGATGGCCAGTGGCGTTACCTGGGTTGGTTGTTGCTGTTTAGCGCTGTAAGCGAAATCCCCTACCGTATGTACATTCCTGATCACAACACCTTAAACGTGTTGCCCACGTTGGTTCTGGGTTTGTTGGTCGCCCGTGGCTGGCAGCACAGGCTGCTTCAGCCGCGGCTATTGGCGGCGGGTGCCTTGTTGCTGGCGGCGCTGTTCCCGGAACGACTGATGTTCGGATTCTTCGGCGTGCTGTTGCCGCTGGCGATGTTGCTGGTGATTAACCGCCCCTGGTATCTCAGTCTGCTGCCGGGGCTGGTCTGCCTGGCGGCCAATCAATGGCAAGTGCTGTATTACGCCGCGCGACTTCACAGCAGTGCAGCCATCCTCGGCATTGCCGCTTGTCTGATTGCGCCACTGTTGGGCCTGCTGCTATTGCGACATGCCCAAGGCATCCAGCCACCGCCGATGCGCCGTTGGGCGTATGCGCTCTATCCCGCGCATTTCCTCTTGCTTCTGGCCTTGCGCCAACTCATCGCCTGACCCCTGAGCTTCTCGCAAAACCTTGTGGGAGCGGGCTTGCTCGCGAATGCGCCGGGCCAGTCAACATCAGTGTCGGATGACAAACCGCATTCGCGAGCAAGCCCGCTCCCACAGGGGATCCTGGCTGCTTCAAGGATTGTGTTCGGCATGCCATTTCTCGCCATGTCGTAAACGCACCTTTGCGTGGCGTCCATAGGCATTTGACCTGTCTGCGCCGGTCATACCATCGCTTCCAAAGGGCACTGCCGTAACGCCAGTGCCTTACCGAGACGAATGGCGCATAGATGCCGCTGGGAGAGACGCGATGTTCAGCAAGCAAGACCAGATCAAAGGTTACGACGATGCACTGCTGGCGGCGATGAATGCCGAGGAGCAACGCCAGGAAGATCACATCGAGCTGATCGCGTCCGAGAACTACACCAGCAAGCGCGTGATGGAAGCGCAAGGCAGCGGCCTGACCAACAAATACGCTGAAGGCTATCCGGGCAAGCGCTACTACGGTGGCTGCGAGCACGTCGACAAGGTCGAAGCCTTGGCCATCGAGCGCGCCAAGCAATTGTTTGGTGCCGACTATGCCAACGTTCAGCCGCACTCCGGCTCTTCGGCCAACAGCGCCGTGTACCTGGCTCTGCTGCAAGCCGGCGACACCATCCTGGGCATGAGCCTGGCCCACGGCGGCCACCTGACTCACGGCGCCAAAGTGTCGTCCTCGGGCAAGCTGTACAACGCCGTGCAGTACGGCATCGACACCAAGACCGGCCTGATCGATTACGACGAAGTCGAGCGCCTGGCCGTCGAGTGCAAGCCGAAGATGATCGTCGCCGGCTTTTCTGCCTACTCCAAGACCCTGGACTTCCCGCGCTTCCGGCAGATTGCCGACAAGGTCGGTGCGCTGCTGTTCGTCGACATGGCTCACGTTGCCGGTCTGGTCGCTGCCGGCCTGTACCCCAACCCTCTGCCGTACGCTGACGTGGTCACCACCACCACCCACAAGACCCTGCGCGGTCCGCGTGGTGGCCTGATCCTGGCCAAGTCCAACGAAGAAATCGAGAAGAAGCTCAACGCTGCCGTGTTCCCCGGCGCTCAGGGCGGCCCGCTGATGCACGTCATCGCCGGTAAAGCCGTGTGCTTCAAGGAAGCGCTGGAGCCTGGCTTCAAGGCTTACCAGCAACAAGTGATCGACAACGCCCAGGCCATGGCCGGCGTATTTATCAAACGCGGCTACGATGTAGTGTCCGGCGGTACCGATAACCACCTGTTCCTGGTCAGCCTGATCCGTCAGGGCCTCACCGGTAAAGAGGCGGACGCAGCACTCGGTCGCGCCCATATCACTGTTAACAAGAACGCTGTCCCGAACGATCCACAGTCGCCGTTCGTGACCTCCGGCCTGCGTATCGGCACCCCGGCGGTGACCACTCGCGGCTTCAAGGTTACCCAGTGCGTTGAACTGGCCGGCTGGATCTGCGACATCCTCGACAACCTCGGCGACGCCGATGTCGAGGCCAATGTTGCGCAGCAAGTGGCAGCCCTGTGCGCGGACTTCCCGGTTTATCGCTGAGCGCGGTTTTGGAGTAAATGACTATGCAACGCTATTCGGGCTTCGGCCTCTTCAAACACTCCCTCAGCCATCATGAAAACTGGCAGAAGATGTGGCGCACGCCGACCCCGAAAAAGGTCTATGACGTGGTCATCGTCGGCGGTGGCGGGCATGGTCTGGCGACCGCCTACTACTTGGCCAAGGAGCACGGCATCACCAACGTGGCCGTGGTCGAGAAAGGCTGGCTGGGCGGCGGTAACACCGCGCGCAACACCACCATCGTTCGCTCCAACTACCTGTGGGACGAGTCGGCGCACCTGTACGAACACGCGATGAAATTGTGGGAAGGCCTGTCCCAGGACCTGAACTACAACGTGATGTTCTCCCAGCGTGGCGTTTACAACCTGTGCCACACGCTTCAAGACATTCGTGATTCCGAGCGTCGGGTCAGCGCCAACCGCCTCAACGGCGTGGACGGCGAACTGCTCGATGCCAAACAGGTAGCCGACGAGATTCCGTACCTCGACTGCTCCAAGAACACTCGCTACCCGGTGATGGGCGCAACCGTCCAGCGTCGCGGCGGCGTGGCCCGTCACGATGCCGTGGCCTGGGGCTTTGCCCGTGCCGCCGACGCCTTGGGCGTGGACCTGATCCAGCAGACCGAAGTGATCGGTTTCCGCAAGGAAAACGGCGTGTGCATCGGTGTTGAAACCAACAAGGGCTTCATCGGCGCCAAACGCGTCGGTGTGGTGACTGCCGGTAACTCCGGGCACATGGCCAAACTCGCCGGTTTCCGTCTGCCGATCGAATCGCACCCGCTGCAAGCGCTGGTGTCCGAGCCGATCAAGCCGATTATCGACAGCGTGATCATGTCCAACGCCGTACACGGTTACATCAGCCAGTCCGACAAGGGCGACCTGGTGATCGGCGCCGGTATCGACGGCTACAACGGCTACGGCCAGCGTGGTTCGTACCCGGTGATCGAGCACACCATTCAGGCCATCGTCGAGATGTTCCCGGTGCTGTCGCGCGTACGCATGAACCGTCAGTGGGGCGGCATCGTCGACACCACGCCGGACGCGTGCCCGATCATCTCGAAAACCCCGGTACCGAACATGTTCTTCAACTGCGGTTGGGGCACCGGTGGCTTCAAGGCAACACCTGGCTCGGGCAACGTGTTTGCCGCGAGTCTGGCCAAGGGTGAAATGCACCCATTGGCTGCACCTTTCTCCATCGACCGTTTCCATAGCGGTGCGTTGATCGACGAACACGGCGCTGCAGCAGTCGCCCACTAACAGGAGAAATCCCTATGTTGCATATCTTCTGTCCTCACTGTGGCGAACTGCGCTCCGAAGAGGAATTCCATGCATCCGGCCAGGCGCACATCCCGCGTCCACTGGACCCGAACAGCTGCACCGACGAGGAGTGGGGCGACTACATGTTCTTCCGCGACAACCCTCGCGGTCTGCACCACGAACTGTGGGATCACGTCGCCGGTTGCCGTCAGTACTTCAACGTCACCCGTGACACCGTGACCTACGAGATTCTCGAAACCTACAAGATCGGCACCAAGCCGCAGTTCACCGACAAGACCGACAGCCCGAAAGCGGCCGCCACGGCTCTGGGAGAGAAGGTATGAGCCAGATCAATCGCCTGTCCAACGGCGGACGCATCGACCGCAACAAAGTGCTGAGCTTCACCTTCAACGGCCAGGTCTACAAAGGCTTTGAAGGCGATTCCCTGGCTGCAGCCCTGCTGGCCAACGGTGTCGACATCATCGGCCGCAGCTTCAAGTACTCGCGTCCACGCGGCATCTTCGCCGCCGGTGCCGAAGAGCCGAACGCCGTGCTGCAGATCGGTGCAACCGAAGCCACGCAGATCCCGAACGTACGCGCCACGCAACAAGCGCTGTATCAAGGCCTGGTCGCCACCAGCACCAACGGCTGGCCGAGCGTGAACAACGACATGATGGGGATTCTCGGCAAGGTCGGCGGCAAGCTGATGCCGCCGGGCTTCTACTACAAAACCTTCATGTACCCGCAATCGTTCTGGATGACCTACGAGAAGTACATTCGTAAGGCTGCCGGCCTCGGCCGCTCGCCGACCGAGAACGATCCGGACACCTACGACTACATGAACCAGCACTGCGACGTGCTGATCGTTGGCGCTGGCCCTGCGGGTCTGGCGGCTGCACTGGCGGCTGCCCGCAGCGGTGCGCGCGTGATCCTGGCCGATGAGCAGGAAGAGTTCGGCGGCAGCCTGCTTGATTCTCGCGAAAGCCTCGACGGCAAGCCTGCCACCGAGTGGGTCGCCAGCGTCATCGCGGAACTGAAAAACACCCCGGACGTGCTGCTGTTGCCGCGCGCCACAGTCAACGGTTACCACGACCATAACTTCCTGACCATTCACGAGCGCCTCACCGATCACCTCGGCGACCGTGCCCCGATTGGCCAGGTGCGTCAGCGCATCCACCGGGTTCGCGCCAAGCGTGTAGTGCTGGCGACCGGTACTCACGAGCGTCCACTGGTTTATGGCAACAACGACGTGCCGGGCAACATGCTCGCCGGTGCTGTGTCGACTTATGTTCGTCGTTACGGCGTAGCACCGGGCAAAAAACTCGTGCTGTCGACCAACAACGACCACGCTTACCGCGTAGCGCTGGATTGGCTCGACGCCAGCCTGCAAGTGGTCGCGATCGCCGACGCCCGCAGCAACCCGCGTGGTGCGCTGGTGGAAGAGGCTCGCGCCAAAGGCATCCGCATCCTGACCGGCAGCGCCGTGATCGAGGCCCGTGGCAGTAAGCACGTCACCGCCGCTCGCGTTGCCGCGATTGATGTAAAAGCACACACCGTGACCAGCCCGGGCGAGTGGCTCGATTGCGACCTGGTTGCCAGTTCCGGCGGTTATAGCCCGGTGGTTCACTTGGCGTCGCACTTGGGTGGCAAGCCGATCTGGCGTGAAGACATCCTCGGTTTCGTACCGGGCGAAGCACCGCAGAAACGCGTGTGCGTCGGTGGCATCAATGGCGTCTACAGCCTCGGCGATTCGTTGGCCGATGGTTTTGAAGGCGGTGCTCGCGCTGCCAGCGAAGCCGGTTTCGGCAAGGTCGAAGGCGTACTGCCTAAAGCCCTGAGCCGTCTGGAAGAGCCGACTTTGGCGCTGTTCCAGGTGCCTCATGAAAAAGCCACTGCCCGTGCGCCGAAGCAATTCGTCGACCTGCAGAACGACGTCACCGCTGCCGCCATCGAACTGGCGACCCGCGAAGGCTTCGAGTCGGTCGAGCACGTCAAGCGTTACACCGCACTGGGCTTCGGCACCGATCAGGGCAAGCTCGGCAACGTCAACGGTCTGGCCATTGCTGCCCGTTCGCTGAACGTGACCATCCCGCAGATGGGCACCACCATGTTCCGCCCGAACTACACGCCGGTGACTTTCGGCGCCGTGGCCGGTCGTCACTGTGGGCACATCTTCGAGCCGGTTCGTTTCACCGCGCTGCATCACTGGCATGTGAAGAACGGTGCTGAATTCGAAGACGTCGGTCAGTGGAAACGTCCATGGTACTTCCCGAAAAACGGTGAAGACCTGCACGCCGCGGTAAAACGCGAATGCAAAGCGGTGCGCGACAGCGTCGGCCTGCTGGACGCTTCGACCCTGGGCAAAATCGACATCCAGGGCCCGGATTCGCGTGAGTTCCTCAACCGCATCTACACCAACGCCTGGACCAAGCTCGACGTGGGCAAGGCCCGTTACGGCCTGATGTGTAAAGAAGACGGCATGGTGTTCGACGACGGCGTGACTGCATGCCTGGCCGACAACCATTTCGTGATGACCACCACCACCGGCGGCGCTGCACGCGTGCTGCAATGGCTGGAAATCTACCACCAGACCGAATGGCCAGAGCTGAAGGTGTACTTCACTTCGGTCACTGACCACTGGGCGACCATGACCCTGTCGGGGCCGAACAGCCGCAAGCTGCTCAGCGAAGTCACCGACATCGACCTGAGCAACGAAGCCTTCCCGTTCATGACCTGGAAAGAAGGTCTGGTCGGTGGTGTGCCGGCGCGGGTGTTCCGGATTTCGTTTACCGGTGAGCTGTCGTACGAAGTCAACGTGCAGGCCGACTACGCCATGGGCGTGCTGGAAAAAATCGTCGAGGCCGGCAAGCAGTACAACCTGACCCCGTACGGCACCGAAACCATGCACGTTCTGCGGGCAGAGAAGGGCTTCATCATCGTCGGTCAGGACACTGACAGCTCGATGACCCCGGACGACCTGAACATGGGCTGGTGTGTCGGTCGCACCAAACCGTTCTCGTGGATCGGCTGGCGTGGCATGAACCGCGAAGACTGCGTGCGTGATCAGCGCAAGCAATTGGTCGGTCTGAAGCCGATCGATCCGACCAAGTGGCTGCCGGAAGGGGCGCAACTGGTGTTCAACACCAAGCAAACCATCCCGATGACCATGGTCGGTCACGTGACTTCCAGTTACCTGCACAACTCCCTGGGCTATTCGTTTGCCATGGGTGTGGTCAAGGGCGGCTTGAAGCGCATGGGTGAGCGGGTGTTCGCCCCGCTGGCCGACGGCAGCGTGATCGAGGCGGAAATCGTTTCTTCGGTGTTCTTCGATCCGAAAGGCGATCGCCAGAACGTGTAAGTCGATCGTTCCCACGCTCTGCGTGGGAATGCATCCCGGGACGCTCCGCGTCCCAAGAGCGGACGCAGAGCGTCCATGGCGGCATTCCCACGCAGAGCGTGGGAACGATCAACAAAAGAAAGGTGCTTTATGACCGCAGCCAATGTTTACCAACAACGCCCAACCACCGGGGCCAAGGCCGAGTCGTCGCTGCATCATGCCGACCTCGCCAGCCTGGTGGGCAAGGGTCGCAAGAACGCCGGCGTGATCGTGCGTGAGAAAAAACTCCTCGGTCACCTGACCATCCGTGGCGATGGTCACGATGCCGCGTTCGCCGCCGGCGTGCACAAGGCCCTCGGCCTGGAACTGCCCGCCGCGCTGACCGTGGTGATCAAAGGCGAAACCAGCCTGCAATGGATGGGGCCGGATGAATGGCTGCTGATCGTGCCGACCGGTGAAGAATTCGCTGCCGAGAAAAAGCTGCGTGAAGCACTGGGCGACCTGCACATCCAGATCGTCAACGTCAGCGGCGGCCAGCAGATCCTCGAGCTCAGCGGCCCGAACGTACGTCAGGTGCTGATGAAATCCACCAGCTACGACGTGCACCCCAACAGCTTCCCGGTGGGCAAGGCTGTCGGCACGGTGTTCGCCAAGTCGCAATTGATGATCCGCCACACCGCCGAAGACACCTGGGAACTGCTGATTCGTCGCAGCTTCTCGGATTACTGGTGGTTGTGGTTACAGGATGCTGCCGCCGAATACGGCCTTAGCGTCCAGGCGTAATTGTGGCGAGGGAGCTTGCTCCCGCTCGGCTGCGCAGCAGTCGTAAAACCTGAGTCCGCGTTCCTTCTGCAGGAATGCAGTTGCTGAAAAAGGGGTTGCTTCGCAACCCAGCGGGAGCAAGCTCCCTCGCCACAGGTCTTCGCAGTCGCGTAGGTATTTTCGAACAGGAGTCACCGCACTATGAGCCGCGCACCAGACACATGGATTCTGACCGCCGACTGCCCCAGCGTCCTCGGCACCGTGGATGCGGTGACCCGCTTTCTGTTCGAGCAGGGCTGCTACGTCACCGAGCACCATTCCTTTGATGACCGGCTCTCGGGCCGTTTCTTCATTCGCGTGGAATTCCGTCAGCCCGACGGCTTCGACGAACAAGCCTTTCGCGCAGGTCTGGCGGAACGGGGTGACGCCTTCGGGATGGTCTTCGAACTGACCCCGCCGCATCACCGGCCGAAAGTGGTGATCATGGTGTCCAAGGCCGATCACTGCCTCAACGACTTGCTCTATCGCCAGCGCATCGGCCAGTTGTCGATGGACGTGGTCGCCGTGGTTTCCAACCACCCGGACCTCAAGCCGTTGGCCGACTGGCACCAGATTCCGTACTACCACTTTCCCCTGGACCCGAACGACAAACCGTCCCAGGAGCGTCAGGTCTGGCAGGTGGTCGAAGAGTCTGGCGCCGAGTTGGTGATTCTTGCGCGCTACATGCAGGTTCTGTCGCCAGAGCTGTGCCGCAAACTCGATGGCAAGGCGATCAATATCCACCACTCCCTGCTGCCGGGTTTCAAGGGCGCCAAGCCCTATCACCAGGCCTACAACAAGGGCGTGAAACTGGTCGGCGCCACGGCGCATTACATCAACAACGACCTGGACGAAGGCCCGATCATCGCCCAGGGCGTGGAGGCCGTGGACCACAGTCATTACCCGGAAGATTTGATCGCCAAGGGGCGGGATATTGAAGGGCTGACCCTGGCCCGGGCGGTTGGTTATCACATTGAAAGGCGAGTGTTTTTGAACGCCAATCGCACCGTCGTTCTGTAGATCGCCATCGCTAGCAGGCTAGCTCCCACATTGAAATGCGTACCCTTGTGGGAGCTAGCCTGCTAGCGATAGGGCCATTACAGGCAACACAACAATTGGCGTCTGTACCCGAGCAATCAACGCGCCGCCGATCCATGGCGACGCGACCGCTACATAAAAACAACAGCGAGGTGAAAGCATGTCTGGTAATCGTGGTGTGGTGTATCTCGGCGCTGGCAAGGTCGAAGTACAGAAAATCGACTATCCCAAAATGCAGGACCCGCGCGGCAGGAAGATCGAGCACGGCGTCATCCTGCGCGTAGTGTCCACCAACATCTGTGGTTCCGATCAGCACATGGTGCGCGGGCGTACCACCGCTCAGACCGGTCTGGTGCTGGGCCACGAGATCACGGGTGAAGTGATCGAGAAGGGCAGCGGTGTCGAAAACCTGCAGATCGGCGACTTGGTGTCGGTTCCTTTCAACGTTGCCTGTGGCCGTTGCCGTTCGTGCAAAGAGCAACATACTGGCGTCTGCCTGAGCGTTAACCCGGCGCGTCCGGGCGGTGCCTATGGTTACGTCGACATGGGTGACTGGACCGGTGGCCAAGCCGAATACGCGTTTGTGCCGTATGCCGACTTCAACCTGCTGAAACTTCCAGATCGCGACCGGGCCATGGAAAAAATCCGTGACCTGACCTGTCTCTCCGACATCCTGCCCACTGGTTACCACGGCGCAGTGACTGCCGGCGTTGGCCCTGGCAGCACCGTGTACATCGCCGGCGCCGGTCCGGTTGGCCTGGCAGCTGCCGCTTCCGCTCGTCTGCTGGGTGCTGCGGTGGTGATCATCGGTGACGTCAACCCGATCCGCCTGGCCCATGCCAAGGCTCAGGGTTTCGAAATCGCCGACCTGTCGACAGACACCCCACTGCATGAACAAATCGCTGCACTGTTGGGCGAGCCGGAAGTGGACTGCGCCGTCGATGCCGTAGGCTTCGAAGCTCGCGGTCACGGCCATGCCGGCGTGAAGCACGAGGCTCCGGCCACCGTGCTCAACTCGCTGATGGGCGTGGTTCGCGTGGCGGGCAAAATCGGTATCCCCGGTCTCTACGTCACTGAAGACCCGGGTGCGGTGGATGCCGCCGCGAAAATGGGCAGCCTGAGCATTCGCTTCGGTCTGGGCTGGGCCAAATCCCACAGCTTCCACACCGGCCAGACGCCAGTGATGAAGTACAACCGCCAACTGATGCAGGCGATCATGTGGGACCGCATCAAGATTGCTGACATCGTGGGTGTTGAAGTCATCAGCCTGGATGACGCGCCACGTGGTTATGGCGAGTTCGATGCGGGCGTGCCGAAGAAGTTTGTGATCGATCCGCACAAGATGTTCAGCGCGGCGTAAGGCTGGGAGCAAGACGGAAAAAGGGGCGACAGTGATGTCGCCCTTTTTTATGGAGCACCGCAGCCTGCGCTTTCAGGTTCTGCCGGGTTGTTCACAGCCTGTTCGGCGGGAGCGGGCGTGCCATTCATCGTATGGATTCGGGGTTCCACGACCGGGGGGGAACATGCCAGCAGATGCCCGGTCAAATCGGCAGTTTTGCTGCCCTGCCGGGTGGTTCTCATGGCACAAGAGGATGTCTGGATGAACGTTTCACGCGGTTTTGCGCTGGCATCGCTCATGGCTGTTGCTTCGTTGACGACGCTGGCCGCGAGCCCGGCCTTTGCACAGTTCAGCCTCAGCGATGCGGCCAATGCGGTTACGGCGATGCAGGGTAACGAGGACGATGAGAGCGACGAGAATGACGACGCCGTGGCGGCGCTACCCAAGGCTGCCGGTTTGCTCACTTCCCTGGGGTCTCAGCTCAATGTCACGCCGGAACAGGCCATGGGTGGTGCCGGTGCGATGCTGGGGCTGGCCAGGAACCAACTCAGCGGCCAGGACTTCACCGAACTGAGCAAAAATGTGCCGGGCCTCGATCAGATCGCCGGCAACAGCGCCCTCAGTGGCTTGAGCGGATTGGGTGGGCTGCTCGGCGGTGGTGTCGACAAGAACCCTTTGCTCAATGGTTTGCTGGGTAACGTCAAGGACACCAAGGACCTGAACAACGCGTTCAGTGCCCTGGGCATGGACACCGGCATGATCGGACTGTTTGCCCCGGTGATCCTGCAATACCTCGGTCAGCAAGGCGTCGCCGGTTCGCTGCTGCAAAACCTTGGCGGAATCTGGGGCACCGGCATCGGCACCGGCATAGGTAGCTGAGTCAGCCCTCGGCGCGCAGGGCCTTGATGCGCCGGTCCTTCTCGATCCAGAGCTGGTTGACCCAGTTCTGGACGTGTTCGCGAAACACCGGATCATTTTCGTAATCGCCTTGCCACAGCGCCGGGTCCAGTTCGCGGGTCTGGATGTCGATGATGACCCTGGGCACGTTGCCGCTGATCAAATCCCAGAACCCCGGAATCTTCTGCTGCGGGTACACCACTGTCACATCGAGAACGGCATCCAGCTGCTCGCCCATCGCCGCCAGCACAAAAGCCACGCCGCCAGCCTTGGGCTTGAGCAGGTGGGTGAAGGGTGACTGCTGCTGGGCGCTTTTCGTTGTGGTGTATCGAGTGCCTTCCAGATAATTGACCACTGTCACCGGTTGGCGCTTGTACAACTCGCAGGCCTCTTTGGTGATTTCCAGGTCCTTGCCGGCCAGCTCCGGGTTCTTTGCCAGAAACGCCTTGGTGTAGCGCTTCATGAACGGATAGTCCAACGCCCACCAGGCCAGGCCCAGGAACGGCACCCAGATCAGTTCTTTCTTGAGGAAAAACTTGAAGAACGGCGTGCGCCGGTTAAGCGTCTGGATCAGCGCCGGGATGTCGACCCAGGATTGATGGTTACCGATCACCAGATACGAGGTGTCGCGGCGCAAATCATCACCACCGCGGATGTCCCATCGGGTGGGGATGCACAGTCTGAAGATCAGTTTGTCGATTTCGGCCCAGGTTTCAGCAATCCACATCACCGCGGCCGAGGCATCATCGCGAAAGCGCCCGGGCAAAAGCAGTTTCAGCAGGGCGAACACCATCAAAGGCCCGAACAGCACCAGAGTGTTAAGCAACAACAGCAGGGTAACGAAACAGCCGGTGAGCAGGCGGCGCATAAGTAACTCTTGAAAGCGTTTGGGCGCGCCATGATAAGCAGCTTCGTACGGCAGGCCAAATCGATGGTGACGAATGTTTCACGTTTGCGGCGGTATGTTGGACTGACATAGCGATCGTTCCCACGCTCCGCGTGGGAATGCAGCCCGGGACGCTCCGCGTCCC